>CAMWGM010000006.1 GCA_947173755.1 uncultured Muribaculaceae bacterium | reverse complement strand
AGGAAGGTTTCGACCTCGTAGGGTGTGAGCAGCGAGGGCTTGGAGTCGGTGGGCTTGGTGAAGTTCATCACGATTGTGACCTGCGGACGCGAGTCGGTGCCGTCGGCAGCGATGAACTGGGGCTTGAAGTCGGTCATCCATGCGCCGGGACGCTTGGAGTCGCGGGGGAAGAAGTCGGTGTAGATCACTCCGATATAGGATCCGTCGGCATCGATGACATCGAAAGCATTGACGTCGGGGTGATAGACGGGGATGTCGGGATTTTTGACAAATTTCAGTCCGTAAAGTTTTCCTGCAAGGCCGAAGACCCCGTCGATCACGTTGTTGAGTTCGAAGTAAGGGCGGAGTTCCTCCTCGTTGTAGGCGTATTTCTCCTCGCGAAGTTTGTTGGAGTAATATGAGTAATCCCAGGGTTTGATCTCGACGGGGCGTCCTTCGAGACGCGATGCAAATGCGTTGAGTTCCTCAAACTCTTTGAGTTGGGCAGGACGATAGGCCTCTCGCAGTGAGTTGAGAAGAGTGTAGACCTTGTCGGGAGTGCCCGCCATTGTGTTTTCGAGCACATAGTCGGCATAGGTGGGATAGCCGAGGAGGTTGGCCAGACGCAGGCGTGTCTCGGCGATCTCTTTCATGACCGGGAGGTTGTTGTACTCACCCTTGATGTTTCGGCCGTTGTAGAGACGATACATTTTCTCGCGCAGGTCGGGACGCGCGCTATATTTCATGAAAGCCGAATACACGGGCTGGGCGAGCGTGAAGAGATATTCCCCTTCGCGGCCTTTCTCTTTGGCGGCAAGTGCTGCAGCCTCGACCGAACTTTCAGGGAGACCGGCAAGATCGTCGGCAGTGAGCCAGATCTCATATGTGTTTACCTCGCGGAGGACATTCTGGCCGAACTTTGTGGTGAGGTCGCTCAGTCGCGACGAGAGACGCGCATATTCCTCACGGTCGGCTCCTTCGAGCAGCGCGCCGCTGCGGGCAAAAGATTTGTAGGTGCGGTCGAGCAGCATCGAATCCTCGGTGGCGAGGTTGAGATCTGCGCGTGCGTCATAGACACTCTTGATGCGCTTCCATAGGTTCTCGTTGAGCGATATTTTGGTTGAATAGTCGCTGAGGAGGGGCGACATTTTGGTCGAGAGTTCCATCATCTCGTTGTCGGAGAGGGCCGAGAGGAGGGGATAGAACACGTTGAGCACGCGGTCGAGTTCGGCGCTCGAATTTTCGAGAGCAACGATGGTGTTTTCGAATGTCGGAGCCTGAGTATTGTTGGCAATGGCGTCGACTGCCTCCAGACCGAGGGTGATTCCGCGACGGATTGCGGGCTCATAGTCGGCCACGGTGATCTGCTCGAAGGGAGGAGTAGAGTGAGGTGTACCTTCAAAGGGCTTGTAAAATGGATTCTGTGCTTGGGTCATGATGGCGGTGGCGGCGCAGAGGCCGATGAGTGTTTTACGCATTGGTTTATGAGTGTTTTCAGAGGGATTTTCCTAAAGTGGAGGAGAGGGCTATGGCAGCATCGCGGACAATCATCAGGTCGGTGACGGGAGTCTCGGCGAGGGGCCCGACTGAAAGAGAGTCGGCATCAAAATCGGCGAGGAATGAGTCAATGTCAAATTCACGCGCGGCTATCGACCGGGCGTAATGATCGACCGCCTCCCTGAATTTTCCGCCGAGCAGGGAGATATGGCCTGCATTCAGGTGATCGTTGGCCGTCGGTTGGTCGACACTGTCGAACAATTTTCCGATATATCGGGAGGCCCGATCAAGATCTCCGTCGAGCAGTGTGCACCATGCGATGGCACGGAGCGACTTGATGTTTTCGTTGCCGAGATATTCCGCCTTGAAGAGATGGGGGAGCGCTTCGTCGAAACGGCGCAGTTTCACGAGGCAGAGACCCATGTTGAGGGCAAGAGCAGGATCCTCGGGCCGTTGCTCGGCCAGGAGGGTGTAATAGCGGAGCGCGCCCTCCCAGTTGCCTGTGGCGCGGTAAGCGGCGGCGAGGCGGCGCATGGTCCAGCGAGAAGAGGCATCGAGCAGTTCGCTCTGCTCGTAGAGCCGGATGGCATCGTCGGTCTGACCCTGAGCCTCGTAGCAATAGCCCATTTTCTGATAGAGCGTCGCGTCCGGGCCGGTGATGTCGGCGAGTTTTTCGAACACTTTCAGCGCATCGCTCATATAGCGGCGCTTGAAGTAGAACTCAGCTATCGTCATCATCAGTTCGGGATCGTCTTCGAAAATATCCTTATACCAAGTGATCTCGACCGGGTTGATGCCGTCGGCAAACGGATCGGCAAACTCCCCCTTGCGGCGGTAGAGTTTGAAGAACCGGTAGAGGTCGCGCACGTAGCCTGTTGCCACTTCCTCGTCGCGCTTGTCGCGTGTCAGCGATCCGGATGCGCGCACCATGTCGATATGCTCGCTCTGCAGTTTCATCTGATTGACTATCATCTCGCGCTGGGCGGCGGGAACCATGCTGATTGAAAGAAGCACCGAGAAACGGTCGGAGTCGCAGAACATGGGCGATGCGGTAAGTGTCTCAACCAATCCTGTCATTTCGGGCGGAAGTGCCCTGAAAAGAGAGTGACCGGCATGGAAGGGCAGAAACCAGTTGTCGATGTCGTGGAAAAACGGGAAAGACTTGAATTGGGCGAAAGCCGGCATCATCACGTCGGCTCCCTCTTCCTGCATCTCCTGCATCTCCTTGAGACGGTCGCCAATCTTCGACTTTTCGAGCAGTTCTGCCCATTCTGGGTTGTCTTCAAGCAGTTCGTCGGGGGAGACCGGCGAGGAAGTACGCAGTTTTTCTATCTCGGGGCGCAGACGCTGCAGATCGGGCATGATCTCGCCGGTGAATTTCCGGGCGACGCGTTCCGTGTCACGCGCGCGGATAAACTGAAGAGTGACTGTGGCGACATCAGTGGGCCAGAAAGGCGCGTCAGCCATGAGTTTGAGGCGATGACGAAGGCGGCGCGGCAACCGGCGCTTGCGGTGACGCCATAGGGCAACAGTCAATGCTGCCAAAGCCCTGACTGAAATCTCGCGGTCGGGATTTTCATAGAGGTCGATCAGAAGCATCATCCTCTTCTCGTCGAAAAACTCAAGGAGCCCCATCATCAGGGCGCTGACCCACTGGAGTTTGGCATGACGGGGAAGTGAGACGTCGGTAAGTGCGCCTGCCATGAGTTCGGCATCGGCCGATGTGAAAGGATGGCTCGTCCAGATGACTTCGAAAAGTCGGCGCAATGTCAGTTCGCTCTTGTCGGTGAGGCGCTCAGTGGCCTTGGCGGCATCCTCGGTCAGAGGAGCCATGGCGAGCCGCGATGAGGTCTCGCGGAATGTTGCCATAAGTTCGGTCAGTTCGACCGATTGAGAGGTGTGGCGGTGCATGCGCGCCACATTATAATATAAGGAAGGGTGATCGGCCATGCGCGTCAGCCGCTGCACGCGTTCGCCGATCGATCGCAATCCCTCCGCCACATCTTCATACTGCTCGCTGCGCCCGGGGTCGGGAAGTCCGTCGAGCATGTAGCGCGACATAAAACCGTAACTCTCGCGGAGTCGCTCGAGTTCGGAGCGCAACGGAGCGACGGCGGTCGCGTCAGGCGAGGCTGTCAGGAAATTGTCTATATATTCGAACGCTTCATTCAGGCGTCCATTGTCGAGGAGAAGGGTGAGATGATCCATGCTTGTGCAAAGTTACGAATTTTTCAGTATATAGCGGCAAAAATCATGCCAAACCGTGAAAATAGATACTCGAAAGCAGTGAGTGCCCTACAAAAAATGCCTCCATCGCATCCCTGCGACGGAGGTCATCTGACATCTATTTTAAACTCTTATATATTCATTCAATTTTTGGTTGTCTGCGGGATTTCCTTCCCTTTGACATTGCAAATTTATCGTCAAAAATTCAACCCCACAAAATTCAATTGTAAAAATATGTTAATTGGATTATGTTGGCGATATAATTGTATTTAACAATCTGATTAATAGTGTTTAAAATCAAATACAACACTGTTACAAAAATATCACATTGCCTTAAAATGTTACAAATCACAACAATTTGCCTCCGTTTATCTAATAAATTCAATTCTTTTTTCGACCTTATCTCAACTTGTCTGAAACCAACTTTTGTTTTGGATTGACAGAAATAGTTCTTATCTTTGCACAAAGACTCACGCCGAGCGTATTCCGAGAGCGGAAGCGAGGCGGGAGGAAAAAATAACTTAAAAAGGCGTTTACTCGCACTTTATTCTTGGTACATCAAAGTGTCTGAAACCTTTATACCAATCAGGAATTAAGTGGTGATGGACGCCCACGGGTATGTGTATACCTATCCGGCCTCATTCTATGCCTTAATCGGCATGGAATGGGTTTGGGGTATTTGCATAGGCGTGGGTCTCTGTGACACTCATTCATTGGTAGCGAACTTCAGACACTCGTGATGTACGAATGAGCAACGGTAACAGATACCCACCCCTTTTTTTATTAACCCAGTCGCAGTGGGGTATTGGCGACATTGATAATGAGCGGCACTTTAACGTTGCTCCCGCCATGAAAGCGACTGACCGACATAAACTAATTGACCGAGTCAAGACCATTGAAGGATTGACTGATGATGAACGCTCGGCACTTCTCGGACTTCTCCGCGAAACCAAGACTTACGGACTGGTGTGGGAAGATAAGCCAGAAGTTGTGGAAGAGCGTCTGCGCGACGAGCTTCCTGTTCTAGTGGAGGACAAAGACCGAGCATTGACTGAGGCGGGTCCCGAGGCGCCTAATCATATTCTGATTGAAGGAGATAACCTTGAAGCACTTGCCACCCTCGCCTACACCCATGCCGGGAAAATCGATGTAATCTATATAGATCCTCCTTATAACACAGGTAACAAAGACTTCGTCTATAACGACTCTTACGTTGATAACGAGGATAGCTACCGTCATTCAAAATGGCTTTCCTTTATGTCTCGTCGTCTTAAAATCTCAAAGAAACTCCTCTCCGACCGAGGGGTTATCTTTATCTCAATAGACGACAACGAGCAAGCAAATCTCAAACTCCTCTGCGATGAAATATTTGGTCAACATAATTTTGTCTCAAATATTATCTGGGAGAAAGCAGATTCACCACGAATGGATGCAAAAACCATATCATCTCGGCATGATTTTATTCTCTGCTATGCTAAAAATATGGATGTATTACCCATAAAAAAATTACAGGTTTTGAATATACCGGCACATTATAATAAAACTGATGAGAAAGGTAGACGATATTATCTGAAGCCGTTGAGGTATATGGGTAATGCAGACGCAAGAGAAGATAGACCCAATATGTACTACGCAATAATTGCTCCTGATGGGACAGAGGTATATCCCATTAGAGCTGACGGTACAGATGGACGATGGCGATGGAGTAAAGAAAAGTTTCAAATGGAATCTGAGCGAGTTGATTTTGTTAAATCAAA
Source organism: uncultured Muribaculaceae bacterium (assembly GCA_947173755.1). Taxonomy (GTDB): domain Bacteria; phylum Bacteroidota; class Bacteroidia; order Bacteroidales; family Muribaculaceae; genus Duncaniella. The sequence continues at coordinate 12,469 of CAMWGM010000006.1, read as the reverse complement.
AAAAGGGTGGTCTGTTTATACTCGTTTATATGCAGAGAATATGAATGAGACTCCCCTTGAATCCATTTGGTATAATAAAGACGTTGAAAGTAATCGTCAAGCTATCGCTTTAGTTAAATCAATATTTGGTTCAGAAAAAATTTTTACAAATCCAAAACCAATAAAATTAATTGAGCGTATTGTGTCAATCGTTGGTGATAAACAATCGTTTGTTCTTGATTTCTTTGCAGGTTCAGGCACGACGCTTCATGCCGTTATGCAACTTAACGCAGAAGATGGTGGCAAGCGGCAATGTATTCTTTGCACCAACAACGAGAACGGAATTTGTGAGAATGTGACCTACGAGCGGAACAAACGAGTTATTCAGGGCTATACGAAACCGAATGGCGAGCACGTCGAAGGACTGCACAATAATAATCTCCGCTACTATCGCACTGATTTTGTATGGCGCAGTCGCTCCACCAAAAATATGCGTCGCTTGGTTCAGCTTTCTACCGATATGCTCTGCATCAAGGAAAACCTTTATACCGAGAAGAAGACTTTTGCAGGTTTACCAACCTTCAAAAATATATATCGTTACTTCGAGCAAGGTGACAAGAAAATGCTCATCATTTACGACGAGCGATATGTCGATGAAATCGTCAAAATGATTGCCGCCGATACCGGCAGCGAGCTAAAGGTTGCCTCGTTTGAAACAGACTCGAAAATTAAGGTATATGTTTTCTCTCCGAGTGAAGACCCGTGGGAGGCAAGTTTCGAGCCGGTCAACGACAAAGTAGAACTTTGCGCGTTGCCACAGGCTATCTACAATACATATAAGCGGATTCTTCCTAAACTTCGGCAGCAACCCGTTGGCCCTACCGGTGAAGAAGATGCACTCGCGGAAACTGACGATGAATTGGGAGGACTATTTGTAACAGAAGGAGGCGACGAATGAAAACATTGAAATACCAACAGGACGCAATCAGCGAACTCACCGATAAGACGGTCAAGTTGCTTAATCTTGGTGGCTCACGTCGTAAGATAGTCTTTGAGGCTCCGACAGGTGCCGGTAAAACCGTTATGACCTGCCAAACGCTTGCCAATATTGTTGACGAGTTACGCACACGCGGCGACAGCCGCTTCAAGGAGTGCGCCTTTATATGGTTTGCTCCCCGAAAGTTACATCTCCAAAGTTACATGAGCCTCAAGGGGGCTTTCGGGGAAACCCGAAAACTCACCCCGGTAATGTTTGACGAACTCGACCAAAGCGAGGGTATTCAGCCTGGCGAGATACTGTTTGTCAACTGGGAGAGCGTCAACAAGGATAAAAATATTATGGTACGCGATAGCGAGAGCAGCGCATCTCTCTATAAAATCACTCGGCGTACACAGGAAGAACTTGGATTGCCTATTGTCGCGGTGATCGACGAAGAACACATGTTCTGGTCAAACACTGCCGACAAAACTAAAGCGGTGCTTGAGCGCATCAATCCCTCCGTTGAACTTCGCATCTCGGCTACTCCAAAAACCGCCTTCCCGGACGAGCGCACAAAGGTTTACCGCCAGGACGTGATAGCAGCCGAGATGATTAAGAAGGAGGTGGTGCTTAACCCCGAAATCGAAGTCAGCAACTCCGAAAATGAAATGGCTCTCAACGAGCGACTAATCAAGATTGCACTCGAAAAGCGCAACCAAATCGCTGAAGCATATAAAGCCGAGGGGGTCAACATCAATCCGCTTCTTCTTATTCAACTCCCCAACGACAAGAAGGAGTCGATGACGATGGAAGACGATAAAGTGGCAGATCAGGTAAAGACTTATCTTAAATATATGTGCGACATTACTGTGGAGAACGGTAAACTCGCCGTTTGGCTCTCCAACGAGAAAGAAAATCTCGCAGGTCTTGAACGCCATGATAATATCGCACAGGTGCTTCTATTCAAAGAGGCAATAGCGCTGGGATGGGACTGTCCGCGAGCAGCTGTTCTGCTTATCTTCCGCAAATTGCAAAGCGACCAATTTACTATTCAGACCGTCGGGCGAATACTACGTATGCCGGAGCAAAAGCATTACCCTAATGAATTGCTTAACGTTGGTTACGTTTATACAGACATTGCAAAAGAGAAGATTGACATTGTCACGGCTGATGTCGGTTACATCTTGAATGATACGCTCACCGCCCATCGTCGCGCCAATCTTTGCAATGTGTCTCTGAAATCAGTATATTCAGAGCGACCGAACATTGAGCGTAACTATCTTGGTCCCGACTTCCGTAAAGTGCTTTACGACACCGCAACTGAGTTTTGGAAGCTCGAACGGGGTGCCGGCCTGTTCTCCATTGCTGAACTTGCCGCTATGCGTGGCGATGAAGACGAGTACCAACCGCTCCCTGAAACTGACGATTTAACCATAAATGAAAATCGTCGGCATGTTCAGAACTCAATCCGTCTCGATGTCAAGACGATTAACATTGAAATTCCTAAGGACGTTCACTTCCAAAACGAAGTACAGACCTTGACGGTGGAACGCGCGAAATTCGCCCGTACCTCCGGCGAGATTGACGGTGTATTTCTTGCATATATCGAAGGCAAGGGAGGTCAATTTGAACGCAAAGGCCGTACCGATAAAATTGCGAGTTTCCTCACTGAATTAATCGCTGACTTCTTCGGTATCTATGAAACCGATGCAAAGAAAGTGGTCCTCTATCACGAGAACCGCCCCAAGTTTGATCGTCTGCTTGAAACGGCACTTGAAAAGTATGCGCGTAAGCGCCAGATTGATGCAGCACGAGCCGCCGCAACTCGCGTTTATAAGGAACACGACTGGGAAGTGCCGGAACAGCGCGTATATGATGCCGAAACCAATCATGTTGCTCCGGCTGAAAATCATGCGCTCTTGCCGTTCATTCAACTTAACACCGCTTCCAATCCCGAAAAGGAATTTGTCAAATTCCTTGAAGCCAATTCACATTATATTGATTGGTGGTATAAGAACGGTGATAGCGGCAAAGCCAACTACGCCATTGAATACCACAAGGGGGAGGGAGGCGAAAAGGCTCTTTTCTATGTTGACTTCGTTATCCGAATGAAGAACGGACACATATATCTTTTTGACACCAAAAGTGCCGGAAGCGATATGTTTGCAGCCGACAAACATAATGCTCTCCTTGAATACATCAAAATCAACTCCACTGCAGAGCAACCGCTTTTTGGTGGTGTAGTTTTGCAGAGGGGTTCAAACTGGTTATACTCACCGCTTCCGATCGAAAATACCACAGATACTTTGAATTGGAACTGTTTTTATCCTAATCAAGCATAGGAATTCACTGGTTGCCATCGGGGGCCGCTATTTTAGATGGAAATTTGGGGGATGAGGGAATAGTTCGTAACTTTGCGGGGCGAAATAATAAGTAGTCATGTATAAGCCTCTTGAAAATTTAAGTTCCTATGATATAGTGCTTGCGAGCGGGTCGCCGAGAAGGCGTGAACTGCTGGCTATGCTCGATGTCCCTTTCAGGGTCGATACGTCTCATCCGGTGGATGAGGTGGTGCCCGAGGGTACCACTCCCGAGGAGGTACCGCTGATACTTTCGCAGGTTAAGGCCGATGCGTTCCCGATAGAGGTGGGGAGCGAATTGCTCGTCATCACGGCCGACACGGTGGTGATCATCGACGGCATGATCCTCGGCAAGCCGGCTGATGCTGAAGATGCATGCCGGATGCTCAGGCTGCTCTCAGGCCGTTCGCAGAAAGTAGTGACGGGTGTGACGGTGCGTTCGGCCGATCGTTCGGTCTGTTTCTCGGCCGAGAGCATAGTGAATTTCGCCCCGCTCTCCGACGAGGAGATCCGTTGGTATGTCGACCGCTATCGTCCCCTCGACAAGGCGGGAGCCTATGGTATCCAGGAATGGATAGGTGCTGTCGGAATCACAGGAATTGAGGGATCGTTCTACAATGTGATGGGACTTCCGGTGCAAAAACTTTTCAGTATTCTGAAGGCCTGGTGAAACTTTTCGTCAGGAGTTGCGTCAATTAAAGCGTATGAACGACCACAAATACATAATCGACCTTCACGACATCAACAAGTCATATCCCGGCGTAGTGCCCCTGCATGTGCTCAAGGATGTATCGTTAGGCATCGAGAAGGGTGAACTCGTGTCGATCATGGGGGCATCAGGCTCCGGAAAATCGACACTGCTCAATATTCTCGGCATTCTCGACAATTATGACTCTGGCGAGTATCATCTCGACGGCGTTCTCATAAAAAATCTGTCGGAAAACCGTGCGGCCGACCTGCGCAACTACATGATAGGCTTCGTCTTTCAGTCGTTCAACCTTATCGGCTATAAGAATGCGCTCGACAACGTGGCGCTCCCGCTCTTCTACCGCGGCATCTCGCGCAAGAAACGCAACGCGCTCGCCATGGAGCAGCTCGAGCGGATGGGAATGGCCGACCGTGCCACCCATCTGCCTTCGGAACTCTCAGGCGGTCAGAAGCAACGTGTCGCCATAGCCCGCGCACTGATCACCAATCCCTCGATCCTTCTTGCAGACGAACCTACCGGCGCCCTCGACTCCCACACATCGCGCGAGGTGATGCAGGTGTTCCGCGATCTTAATGCCGAAGGCCGCACGATAGTCATCGTTACCCATGATCCCGCCGTCGGCGAGCAGACCAACCGAATTATCCGAATTTCCGACGGACGCATTGTGGAATGATCGACCTTTTCAACGAAATACTCGCCACACTGCGTTTCAACAAGTTGCGCACTGCGTTGACCGGCTTCGCCGTCTCGTGGGGCATCTTTCTGCTCATCGTGCTCCTTGCCGTGTCAAACGGTCTGGTAAACGGTGTGACAGGTATGTTCTCCCAGCGGGATAAGGAGGTGATGAGCATCACGGGCGGCTGGGCTCAAAAACCTTATAAAGGACTTAAGGATGAGCGCAGCATTACGCTTAAAGAGTCTGATACCGAACTCCTTGAGTCGCGCAACGGAAATATCGTGGCTTACGCCGTGCCCGAACTCAGCAACGACTCTGTCGTCATCTCCACCCAGAAAGATTATCTCACCGGAGGCTATAAAGGTGTCTATCCTCAGTCGCAACGCAGCGACGGAACCACGATGGAGGAGGGCCGGTATATCAACGACAACGATATCGAGCAGGGCCGTCGCGTCATCGTGCTTCACCGCGAGAACGCCAATACGCTCTTCGGTGTAGGTGAACCCGCTGTCGGAAAATTCGTGCGTGTCGGCGACCTTTCTTTCACCGTAGTGGGTATATATTTCCACGAATGGATGCGCTCGAGCATCATCCCCTATACCACGGCAAAGGCTCTTGCCGGCGGCTCGGAAAATATCCGCCGCATGCAGGTGAAGGCAAAAGGCCTGTCGACGGTCGAGGATGCCAATGAGGCAGAGAATGAGTTCCGCTCCACCCTCGGAAACGTGCACTCATTTGACCCCACCGACGATTCGGCGCTCTGGATATGGAATCGTTTCCGCGATTTCGCCACCACGAATACCGCCCTCTCCACGCTCACACTTGCAGTCTGGATCATCGGTCTTCTGACTCTTCTGTCTGGCATCGTCGGTGTCAGCAACATCATGTTTGTCTCGGTCCGGGAACGTACCCACGAGATAGGTGTCCGCCGTGCCATCGGAGCGCGTCCCGTCGCCATCCTGCGGCAGATCATACTCGAGAGTGTGGCCATCACGACCCTGTTCGGCTATGTCGGCATAGTGCTTGGAGTGATTGTCACCCAACTGATCGCCCACTTCACGCTCTCTCCCGGTCCGCAGGGCCATCCGCCGATTTTCAAGGATCCTTCGGTCGACCTGTCGATAGCCCTCCAGGTGACAGTGGTGCTCGTCATCACCGGATGTCTTGCCGGACTATTCCCCGCTCTGAAATCACTCAAGATCAAACCTGTCGAAGCCCTGCGCGACGAATGATATACTGACAGAAACGCCATGCGCAATCCGATATTCGACATAGAAAACTGGCGCGAAATAGGCGCCACACTCTCGCAGAACAAGACCCGTACCTTCCTGACAGGTTTCGGCATCTTCTGGGGGACGGCCATGCTCGCGCTGCTGCTCGGGGGCTCCGATCTGCTCAAGAAACTTATGAGCCGCAATTTCGAGGGTTTCGCCACCAATGTCGCCGTGGCTTTCCCCGGACGCACATCCAAGAGTTATGCCGGGTTTAACAAAGGAATGCCTCTTGACCTCAATCTGACCGACATCACCAACATCCGCACCGCCATTCCCGAGATCGAGCATTCGTCGGCGGTCAATATCCTCTGGGCAAACGCTGTCTACGGCCAGAAGAAATCGTCGGCCCAACTCAACGGCGTCGAGCCGGGCTATTCGAAAATCTTCTCCCCGATCATCTACGCCGGCCGCTTCATCAACGAGGCCGATGATGCGAACGCCCGAAAGGTCTGTGTGGTGGGCCGGAAGGTGGCCGACGAGATTTTCGGCTCGTCGGAGGCGCTCGGAAAAGAAATCGAGCTGAACGGTATATATTATAAGGTGGTTGGAACGGTAGGGCAGACCTCCGAGATCAACATCGGCGGGGCACCGATGGACGAGTGTGTCTTCATCCCCTACCAGTCGATGCGCTCCTCCTATAACCTTGGAAACAAGGTCAATCTCTTCATGATGACCATCAAACCGGGTCATTCACCGGGAGAATATGAGAATCTGATCCGCCGTCTCGTGGCGCGCAACCATCCGATCGCCCCTGACGACCGTGCGGCTCTCGGATTTTTCGATATCTCCGAGCAGTTCAAGATGGTCGAGAATATCTTCACCGGGATCACCCTGCTGGCACTCTTCGTCGGTGTCGGAACATTGCTCTCCGGTGTTATCGGCATCGGTAACATCATGTGGATCATCGTCCGCGAGCGTACCCATGAAATCGGTATCCGACGTGCCATCGGAGCGAAGCCGCGCGACATCATCGTCCAGATTCTATCCGAAAGTATGGTGCTCACGACCGTGGCCGGTATCGCCGGAATAGTGTTCGCCTCACTCATCCTCGGGGCTGTGCAACATCTGACTGGCATCGCGGCCCAACTCCCGTTCACGACAGCCATGGCCATCCTGGTGACATTCCTTGTACTGGGCACGGCCGCCGGCATAATCCCCGCCTTCAAAGCTATGCAGATCAAACCCATCGAGGCTCTCAACGACAAGTAGAAAACATTCCCAACAATGAAACGCATATTCAAATACATTCTCTTAGTGCTCGTTGCCGTCCTCTTCATCGGCACGTTCGTCTATCTCTACTTTAATTCCCGGCCCAAGGAGGTCGTCTATGAGATTGTCTCACCCACGGTGGGTGATCTCCAGCGGTCCACTATCCTGACCGGAAAGATCGAACCTCGCGACGAGATCGAGATCAAGCCTCAGGTGTCGGGCATCATCTCGGAGATCAATATCGTGGAAGGCGATATGGTCAATGAGGGTGACATTGTGGCTCGCATCAAGGTGATCCCCGATGAAGGCCAGCTCTCGTCAGCTCTGTCGCGCATATCGTCGGCCAAGATCTCTCTCGCCGATGCACAGCAGAAACATGACCGCAACACACTTCTTTTCGAGAAGAAAGTGATTCCGCGCGAGGAGTTTGAGACCTCGGCCACCACTCTGGCTCAGGCACGAGCCGAACTTGCCGCAGCCGAGGATGCCTATTCGATTGTCAAGGAGGGCGTCTCGAAGACCAATGCAAAGGAGAGCAACACACTCGTGCGCGCCACCACGTCGGGTCTCGTTCTCGATGTCCCGGTGAAGGTCGGTACATCTGTTATTCAGGCCAATACGATGAATGACGGCACTACCATCGCCACCGTGGCCGACATGAATAATCTCGTTTTCGAGGGAAAGGTTGACGAGACCGAGGTCGGTCTTCTTTCCGTCGGTCAGCCCATGGAGATTGCGATCGGTGCGCTCCCCGACCTTTCGCTCTCGGCCGTGATCGAACTCATCGCGCCCAAGGGCACGGAGACCAACGGCGCGAATACCTTCGACATCAAGGCGGCTGTCAACGTGCCCTCCGACCGTTCCCTCCGAGCCGGTTACTCGGCAAACGCTACTGTAAGCCTTGCCCACGTGGATTCGGTGCTCACTATCCCGGAGAGCGTCCTCGAGTGGGGAGCCGACTCGACATTCGTCTATGTCCTTACAGACACCGTGGGCCCGCAGAATTTCAAGCGCACGCCAGTCGTCACCGGACTCTCCGATGGCATCAATATCGAAATCAAGGAAGGCATCACCGCCTCTTCGCGTCTGCGCGGGGCAGCCAAATCGGGAAATTGACAAATGAAACATCTCATTATCGCTTCGCTGCTGCTCGGCGCGACAGTCTCTGCGAGTGCCGAGGTCTGGACGCTCGATTCCTGTGTCAACTATGCCGTCAGCCATAACCTCAGTGTCAAATCGGCGCAACTTGATCTCGAAAAGGCACATCAGTCGGTCGTCGAGGCCAAATCCCGCTTTCTGCCGACCCTTTCTGCCGGTGCTGCCCAGAACTGGGATTTCGGCCGAGGTCTGACCGCCCAGAACACCTACGCCAACCGCAACACATCGTCGTTCGGCTGGAATGCGCAGTTTTCGCTCCCCGTCTTTCAGGGTCTCTCGGCCCTGCGCACCCTGCGGCAGGCTCAGGCCGCCGTCCCGGTCAGCGAGACACGTGTCCGTGCCGCCCGTGAGGAGGTGACACTCGGTGTACTCGCCTATTATCTTCAGGCTCTCTACACCCGCTCGATGGTCGACGTCGCGCGTGAAAATCTCGCTCTTTCCGAAGCCCAGCATGCCCGCACGCTCGTGCTCGTCGAGGGTGGGAAGGTGGCTGAGATCGAAGCTCTTCAGGCTCAGTCGGAGGTCGAGCAGAACCGTCTGCAGCTCGTGCAGGCCGAAGGCGACGCATCGCTCGCTCTTGTCGATCTGGCCCAGGCACTTCAACTCCCCTCGGCCGAAGGCTTTCAGGTCGACACCCTCCTCTCTCTGCCTCCCGACGGCAATGTGCCATCTGTAGCCGACATCTATGCCTCGGCTCTCGGAACAAACGCCTCCATCAAGGCAGCCGCAGGACAGGTAGAACTTGCCCGCCACGCCGTAAGTGTCGCTCAGTCAGGCTATCTGCCCCGGCTTAACTTCAATGCCGGGCTGGGAAGTACATATTACACTCTCTCCGGAAGCGACAATCCCGGTTTCTCGCGCCAGATGCGCGACAATTTCTCCCGATCGCTGGGCTTTTCGATTTCCGTGCCGATTTTCGATGCCTTCAACACCCGCAATCAGGTGCGTCAGGCCCGGATGCAGGTGCGTCAGGCTGATCTCGAACTCGAACGTCAGCGCACCCAGCTCTACAAGTCGGTCGAGCAGGCATGGCAACAGACTGTCAACGCCTCCGCCTCCTGGCAGGCTGCCTGTCGCGCCACCGAAGCGGCACGCGCGGCTCTCGACGCCATGAACGAGAAGTATGCCTATGGTCGCGCGACCCTCACCGAGACCACAGAGGCGCGCACCAACTATGCCAACGCTCTTGCGCGTCTCACCCAGGCCCGCTATGAGCATATTCTCCGTGCGCGGATACTCGGATTTTATGCCGACCCATCTTCCATTTTGCGGTGACGAAATTTTTCTTTCCATGACTATTGGAAGATTTTGAGAAAAAATAGTATCTTTGCACATGGATAGTCAGGTCTTCGGGCAAGTTGACTCTCCAGGTTCCAATCATACTCCAATTTCTCTATGAGTTACAGTTTCTTAGACCTCCTTTGCCTTCTGGGATCAGTCGCCCTGTTCCTCTATGGCATGAAGGTTATGAGCGAGGGTCTGCAGAAGGCCGCCGGCGACCGTCTCCGCTCCATTCTCTCGGCGATGACCCGCAACCGTTTCACGGGTACACTGACCGGATTCCTCATCACTGCGCTGATTCAGAGTTCGTCGGCATCGACTGTGATGGTGGTAAGTTTCGTCAATGCCGGTCTCATGACGCTCGCCCAGTCAATGGCCGTCATCATGGGTGCGAACCTGGGTGCGACCTTCACCATGTGGCTCATCTCCCTCTTCGGGTTCAAGGTCAATATGACCGCCTTTGTGCTCCCGCTCATCGGCATCTCTATCCCGCTTCTCTATTCCAAGTCCTCCAAGCGCAAATCGATCGGTGAGTTCATCATTGGTTTCGCGTTCCTCTTCCAGGGTCTCGATTTCATCTCGCTCTATGTGCCCGACCTTCAGAGCAACCCCCAGATGTTCGAGTTCCTCACCCGCTACACCACGATGGGCTTCGGGTCGGTGCTCGTCTTCCTCGCCGTAGGTATCGTGGTCACTGCCATCATTCAGAGTTCGGCCGCGACATTCGCCATCACCCTCATCATGTGTTCGAAGGGCTGGATCGGTTTCGACCTGTCGTGTGCCATCATCCTCGGATCGAAGATCGGTACTACCGTTACTCCGCTTATGGCGTCGCTCGGAGGTAATGCTGCCGCCAAACGCGCAGCCATGGGTCACCTGCTCTTCAACGTGCTCGGTACGGCCTGGATGCTCTGCGTCTTCTATCCGTTTGTCCACCTTGTCCAGTGGCTCACCGAGGCTGTCGGTCAGGGAGACCCCACTCAGTTGCAGGCGTTCGTCAACAACATCGAGGCCACCGACCCCGATACCTACAACCACCTCTTCGACGGCTCGCTCCCCGTCGGTCACCCCATCCTTGCCCAGGTGGCCAAACTGCAGCAGAGTGTCTCGATCGGTCTCTCGATTTTCCCGACACTCTTCTGTCTGACCAACCTCCTGATCATGATATGGTTCACAAACGTCTATGTCAAGATCGTCGAGCGTCTCGTGCCCTCGCGCAAGAAGGAGGACGATGAATTCCAGCTCAAGTTCATCTCCGGTGGTCTCATGAGTTCGACCGAGTTGAACCTCACGCAGGCCGAAAAGGAGATCGTGGTTTACTCCGAACGCGTACAGCGCATGATCGGTATGGCTCAGGCACTCGTACATGTGAAGGATGGCGACGATTTCACCAAACAGTTCTCGCGTCTTGAGAAATATGAGGAGATTTCCGACCGTATGGAACTCGAGATCGCTTCTTATCTCAACCGCACCTCCGAAGGTCGTCTCTCCAATGAATCCAAGCATCGCATCGCCGGAATGTTCCGCATCGTCAGCGAGATCGAGAGCATAGCCGACTGCTGTTACGGCGTGGCCAAGATCCTGACCCGCAAGCGCGAGAGCAATGCCGAGTTCAACGAAGAGATCTATCACAACATCGACTCGATGTTCATTGCCGTCGAGGCTGCCATGACAAACGCTATCCTGCTGCTGCGCAACTTTGAGTCTGCGCAGGAGAGCGACATCATCACCTCATACAACCGCGAGCGTGAGATCAACAACCTGCGCAACACCCTGCGCTCGGCCAATATCGACGCTATCAACGACCATCGCTACCAGTATCAGGCAGGTATCTATTATATGGATATCATCGGTTCTCTCGAAAAGGTGGGCGACTACATCATCAACGTTGTCGACGAGGTCAAGGTGCTTTTCCGCTCCCACATGGCTTGATATCCGGCGTGACGCCGACCCTCTTTTCTCCATTCATTCACTCATGCTTATTCTCACATTATAATTTATGTCTGCTGAAGAAAGGCCACTGTCACTTCCCCCGTCTCTGGTCGGAAAGAAGATTGTGCTCGTCAACAGTAGCGATATTCTGGGCGGTGCGGCCGTTGTGACGTTCCGTTTGATGCAGGCCCTGCGCCGGGCCGGACTCGACGCCCGAATGGTCGTCTATACCAAACTTTCCGAAGAGGAAAACGTCTCTGATATCTCCATGAGGTGGTGCCGGGGAACTGCTTTTATGCTCGAGCGTCTCGGAATTTTTGTGGCAAACGGTCTGTCGCGCGAGCGCCTGTTCAAGATCTCGACTGCCAAATTTGCCATCAACGTCCATCATCATCCCTGGGTGAAGGAGGCTGACATCGTATGTCTCGGTTGGTTCAACCAGGGACTTCTCGGCCTTAACGGCATCCGCCGTCTCCACAAAATGGGTAAGAAAATCGTCTGGACGCTCCACGACATGTGGGCCATGACAGGCATATGCCACCATGCGTGCGAGTGCGACCATTTCCTCGATGAGTGCGGGCGCTGCCAGTATCTCAACGGTGGAGGAAGCCCCAACGACCTTTCCCACAAAATCTGGCTGAAGAAAAATGCTCTTTATTCGGAGGTGCCGATCAACTATGTCACTGTCAGCACATGGCTCGAGGAGCGCGCGCGTCATTCGAAACTCCTCCGCGACATGCCGTTGCGGACGATCCACAATCCATTCCCGATCGACTACTACGACATTGCCCCCTCGCATCCGCTGACCCCGGTCATTTCTAAGCAGAAGACCGACATCATAGCCTTCGGGGCCGCCAGAATCGACGACCCGATCAAAGGACTCGACATCGCCATCAAGGCGCTCAATCATAT
>CAMWGM010000005.1 GCA_947173755.1 uncultured Muribaculaceae bacterium | reverse complement strand
CCACCTTCCTCAAGAACAAGTATCCCTATGCTCAGGCTGACGACGTGAAGTTCGTGGTCTACTACTATTACAGCGGCTCGACCACTACACGCGCAGCCCAGTATGTGTTCGACGGCACATCGTGGCGTGAGGGCAACGTGATCGTCAACCAGACCCTGCAGTTCGTCAAGAGCAAAGGCAAATGGAACTATGATCCCAGCGTCACCGTCACTCTGCCCGCAGGCCGCGGCATAGCCATCTCAACTCTCTATTATCAGACATGCGTCGACTGGGTGAAGGCCAATGTGCCCGACGGTGCAGCCTATGTATCCTCTTACGGCAACAACGAGTACTATTGCGGTACATCGGCTTATCAGGGTAATGTCGACCTCCGTCCGACTGCAGCCAAGACACAGTATCCCGGCTATGACTCGATGAGCGATGACGAGGTCGTGGCTCTCGAGAAGAAGCGTTTCGAGACCGAGGTAATGCCTGCCGCTCTCGGCATCCTGCATCCCGACATGGCTCCCGTGGAGGGTATCGATGTGACTTTCACACTCAACTTCTTCTACTATGACGGCACCACTCACGAAGCAACCGCTGTCTTCAAGTGTGTGGCCAAGGGCAAGTTTGAGTTTGTTTCATGCACATGGAATAACCCTGCATAATTGAACTGACACTATAGAATGTCTGTCGCCACCCGGCCTTTCAACGGAACGGGTGGCGATTTTTTAATTCATAAGTCACAATTCTTATCGGGAGGTGGAATTTTTTTGAGGTGCGTGTCACATTCGGAGCAGGAGATGTGTCTAATATACGAGACGTCTCAAAAGACACTGATAACTTCAACAAGAAATTTTAAAAACATGAATATGGATATCTTACTCCCCATCTCAATCTGTGTTATTCTCCCCGTGGCTATCGTCCTGATCAAGGCTCTTGCCAAAGTCAATGCCGACAACCGCCGCTCGCAGGTGCTCATCAAAGCCATCGAGGCTGACAACAGTATCGACGCCGACCGTCTGGCCGAGGCTATGCGCGCCCCGCAGAAATCGGCTCAGGAGGTCCTCTACGGCCGTCTGCTGCGCGGATGCATCTTTACTTTCATCGGAGTGGCTCTGCTGCTGGCAGCCATCTGTGCTTCGGCCTCAGGCATTCCTTTCGAGGATGATCCAGTCTGCGTCCCGACCGTTTTCGGAGGCATGTCGCTTGCAATAGGAGCGGCATATCTCGTGGTCTTCTTCGTCAGCCGTCGTCAGATCTCCGACCAACCGAAATAATGACCCGCGAACAGTTCATAAACCATGTCGAGGCCACCCGGGGAGCACTGATGCGCTTTCTGGTGGCTCTCTGCTGCGGCGACTCTGCTCTGGCCGACGATATCGCACAGGAGGCCTACATGAAGGCCTATGTCGCGCTCCCGACGATCAGAGATGAGTCGCGCTTCAAGGCATGGCTGTTCCGCACGGCTTATAACACGTTTCTCAACAACAAGCGGAGGTCGACCGTAGTCGCCGCGCCCTACGAAGCCGCTCTCGAAGTAGCCGGCGGCGAGGGAGCCGATGCGGGGTTCGCCTATCAGGAACTTTATGCGGCGCTCAATCTGCTGACCGATGTCGAGCGCACGTCGGTGCTGCTTTATTATATGGAGGACTATCCGGTCAGGGAGATAGCCGAAATGCAGCAGACCACTCCCGAGGCTGTGCGTCAGCACCTGTCGCGCGGACGCCGCCATCTGCGCTCACTCCTCACTCCTCAATAAAAGTATGACAAAATGGAAGACAAACGCCTTCGTAAAATATTCGACAATTTTCAGCCACAGGTTCCGGGCGATGATGACTTCATGGCGCGTCTCGGACGTAATCTCGACACTGTAGAGCATCTTCGTGCCGCGGCCATGGAAGACCGTGCCGCCGAACTGCTCTCGCAGGCGGAAGCGATCGATGATCTCCGTGCCCGACTCGCCGCAATGAAATCAAGAAACCGCACGGCGGTCATTGTGGCCGCCGTGGCAGGCTTCATCGTGGGATTTCTCTTCTCACTGGCTGTCCCGGCGCTGACGGCAGCGGTGGCAAGACTGAGTATTTCGCTCCCGTCGTCAGATGTCGTAGCCGCTTTGACCGACAATTTCCGGCTGTTCGCCTGGGCACTGACGGCTCTCACTTCGGTGGTCGCCGCCCTCAATGCCTACGATCTCACTCTCTATTTCCTGCGCCCCGGCGAAAAGGATTAATCCTGATTTTTAGAAATTTTCGCCCTGCGGTGGGGTAATTCGATAAAATTCGCTATCTTTGTATGTTAAAAACCACGATAACGAAATGAGAAGATGGCGCATTGAAGACAGTGAAGAACTGTACAACATCCAGGGCTGGGGTCGCAAGTATTTCTCGATCAACGAGAAAGGCCATGTGATTGCGACCCCCAAGGAGGGTTATGCCTCGGTGGACCTGCGTGAAGTGATGGATGAACTCCAGGTGCGCGACATCACGTCGCCGGTTCTGCTGCGTTTCCCCGATATCCTCGACAACCGTATCGAGAAGATTTCCAACTGTTTTGCAGTCGCATCGGAACAATATAACTACAAGGGGAAGAATTATATCATCTATCCCATCAAGGTCAACCAGATGCGCCCCGTCGTGGAGGAGATCGTCTCCCACGGCGAGAAGTTCAACATCGGTCTCGAGGCGGGCTCGAAACCGGAACTCCATGCCGTGCTCGCCACAAATATCAAGGAAAACGCGCTGATCATCTGCAACGGCTATAAGGACCAGACCTATATCGAACTCGCGCTTCTCGCCCAGAAGATGGGTCGCCGCATCTATCTCGTCGTGGAGAAACTCAACGAACTCCGCATCATCGCCGAGGTGGCCGAGCGCATCGGCATCCGACCCAATGTCGGTATCCGTATCAAACTCGCGTCCTCAGGTTCAGGCAAATGGGAGACATCCGGGGGCGATCAGTCGAAATTCGGTCTCAACTCTTCGGAACTTCTCGAGGCGATCGATTTCATGAAGCGCCACAAGATGATGGACTGTCTCAAACTGATCCACTTCCACATCGGCAGCCAGATCACCAAGATCCGACGCATCAAGAATGCTATCCGCGAGGCTACACAATTTTATGTGCAATTGTCGAGGATGGGCTTCGAGATCGAATTCATGGATATCGGCGGAGGTCTGGGTGTCGACTATGACGGCACACGCAACTCGGCCTCGGGATCGTCGATGAACTATTCCATCCAGGAGTATGCCAACGATGCCGTCTCGGCCATCGTGGATGCCTGTGAGAAAAACAATCTCAAGCAGCCGAACATCATCAACGAGAGCGGTCGCTCGCTGACCGCCCACCACTCTGTGCTCGTGTTCGAGGTGCTCGAGACCACACAACTTCCTTTCTGGAAAGAATCGAAAGACCTTGAGGAGACGGATCATGAACTCGTCAAGGAACTCTATATGATCTGGGAGAAACTCGACTCGCAGTCGCTTCTCGAAGCATGGCACGACGCCCTGCAGATACGCGAGGAGGCGCTCGATCTCTTCTCGCTCGGCCTTGTCGACCTGCGCACGCGCGCCAACATCGAGGAACTCTTCTGGAGTGTGGCGCGGGAAGTGGGGCAGATAGCCAACTCGATGAAACATGCTCCCGAAGAGTTGAGAAAGGTGGCCAAAATGGTGCCCGACAAATATTTCTGCAATTTCTCGCTCTTCCAGAGCCTCACCGACTCGTGGGCCATCGATCAGGTGTTTCCCATCATCCCCCTCGGACGTCTCGACGAGAAGCCGACGCGCACCTGCACCATCCAGGACATCACCTGCGACTCGGACGGAAAAATCTCAAACTTCATCACCATGGGTGGCTCGACGGCGAGCGCGCTGCCGGTGCATCCCGTCAAACCGGGCGAACCATATTATTTAGGTGTGTTCCTCGTGGGTGCCTATCAGGAAATTCTCGGCGATATGCACAATCTGTTCGGCGACACTAATGCCGTCCACATCTCGGTCTACAAGGATCACTATGAGATCGACCGCATAATCGACGGCGAATCGGTGGCCGACGTGCTCGACTATGTTCAGTTCAATCCCAAGAAACTCGTGCGCAATGTCGAGGCCTGGGTGACAGCCTCGATGAAGGAGGGCAAGATCTCTCCCGAAGAGGGCCGTGAGTTCCTCTCCAACTACCGTTCAGGCCTTTACGGCTACACCTATATTGAGAAAGACTGATCCCCGGGCGCGGAAACGGTCTTAACGTATCAACGGACCTGAAAAACACGAAAGTTGTGGCACGCTATTTCATGACACTCGCCTATCGCGGCGCACCCTTCCATGGCTGGCAGACGCAGCCGGGGGCGTGCACCGTCCAGCAGACCATCGAAGAGGGTCTGTCGACAGTGTTGCGCGAGCCCGTGAAGATAGTCGGAGCCGGACGGACAGACACCGGAGTCAATGCCTCGAAGATGGTGGCCCATTTCGATCTTGACGTGCCGCTTCAGATGTCCGGCCCATCGTTGTGCCGTGCCCTCAACTCGATACTCGGCAAAGATATAGCGATATATAATGTGGAGGAGGTCGCCCCCGATCTTCACGCGCGTTTTTCGGCGCGGTCGCGCACCTATCATTATTATGTCGTGACGCGAAAGTCGCCTTTCTTCTATCCGCTTTCGTGGCAGGCACCCCCGTCGCTCGATTTCGAAGCCATGAACCGTGCCGCATCGCTGCTGCTGACGACATCCGATTTCACCTCGTTTGCCAAACTCCATTCCGACGCCAAAACCAATATATGCCGGGTGACGCGTGCCGAATGGGTGCGTCTGACCGAAGACGGATGGGTGTTCATCATCACAGCCGACCGTTTCCTGCGCAACATGGTCAGGGCAGTTGTCGGGACTCTCGTCGATGTCGGGCGCGGCAAGATGACTGTCGATGATTTCGCGGCCGTCATCGGGCGTCGCGACCGCTGCGCGGCCGGCACGTCGATGCCTCCGCAGGCGCTCTATCTTCACGATATCACTTATTGAACCAATCTACCTTCAAAATAAACTCTTATCTCCATGCTCAATATCCTTCTTCACGATCAGGCCGAAATGCTCGGCCGCATGAAGCCGCTGACTCTCACACGTCCTGTATCCTATCTGCGATTCGGCATCATGACCATTGCCGAGAAGTGGAAGAAGGCGATCCCCGGTGCGACGGTATCGGCTGAAACCTCTGAAATGCTCAGTGAACTTTTTCCGGCAGTTGTCGACCGCGAGCATCCTGACGACAATATCATCATCTCGTCGGAGATATGTCCCGACGAGGCGCTCGTCGAGGCTCTACTGTCACTCGCTCCGGGCGAAAGTCTTTTCAGCGGCGAGCGGTTCATCGCTTCGCGCGGACTTGGCGAGGTGACCGACCGCAAGGATTATGCGGCGCCTGTGCTGAGCATCGAACATATATATGATGTGTTCATGAAAAACGGCGATGCTCTCTGCCGCGACTTCGAGGTGCTTACTTCGGGAAGGAAATCGGCACCGCTCAGCGACTCGTGCCGTCTGATCGGTCCCGCCGACCGTCTGTTCATAGAGGAGGGCGCAACTGTTGAAGGTGCGATCATAAACACCACGAAAGGACCTGTCTATGTGGGGCGCGACGCCGAGATCATGGAGGGTGCATGTCTGCGTGGCCCGGTGGCTCTCTGCGAACACGCCGTGGTCAATATGGGCGGCAAGATCTATGGCCCGACCACCCTCGGCCCCTACTGCAAGGTGGGTGGCGAACTCAACAATGTCGTCATGACCGGCTATTCCAACAAGGCACACGACGGTTTCCTCGGTAATGCCGTGACAGGGGAGTGGTGTAATCTCGGCGCAGGATGCACGGCCTCCAACCTGAAGAACACCTATGGCGAGATAAAACTCTGGAGCATGGAGGAAGGTCGGTTTGTCAACACCGGACTCCAGTTCTGCGGCCTGATAATGGGCGACCATTCGAAAGCTGGCATCAACACGATGTTCAACACTGCTACCGTCGTAGGAGTCGGAGTCAATTTCTACGGTGCCGGCTTTCCCCGCACCTTCATTCCGTCGTTCACCGAGGGATCGACCTCGGGAATGCGTCCGACGTCGCTGTCAAGATTCTTCGACACGGCCGAGCGCATGATGGCGCGCCGTCACGTCAGTCTCACAGAGGCCGACCGCCGTCTGCTCACCCACATATATGAGACTACTCATCCATCAAAAGACTGAATATTATGCCTAAAGTATCCGAACGCGGCACCCTGATGCCCGCATCACCCATCCGACGCCTTGCGCCTCTCGCCAACGACGCCAAAGCCAGAGGCATTAAGGTCTATCATCTCAACATCGGCCAGCCTGATGTCCCCACTCCTCCAGCTGCCCTCGAAGTGCTCCGCAATCTCGATCGCGAAGTGCTGGAGTACAGCCCTTCGGCCGGACTCCAGTCGCTGCGCGAGAAACTCAAGGAGTATTATCACCGATATAATATAGATGTCGATGTCGACGACATCATCGTCACCGCCGGAGGCTCGGAGGCGGTGCTCTTTGCCTTCATGGCGTGTCTTGATCCGGGCGACGAGATCATCGTGCCCGAGCCTGCCTATGCCAACTATATGGCTTTCGCGATATCGGCGGGCGCGAAGATCGTCACCGTCCCGTCGAGCATCGACGAGGGATTCGCCCTTCCTCCCGTTGAGAAGTTTGAGGAACTGATCACGCCCCGCACCAAGGGAATTCTGATCTGCAACCCCAACAATCCTACAGGTTATCTCTACACCATGAAGGAGATGCTCCAGATCCGCGATCTGGTGAAGAAATATGACCTTTTCCTCTTCTCCGATGAGGTCTATCGTGAATTCTGCTACACCGGCGCGCCCTATATCTCGGCTTTCCATCTGCCCGGCGTCGAGGAACAGGTGGTGCTGGTCGACTCGGTGTCGAAGCGTTATAACGAATGTGGCATCCGCATCGGCGCGCTCATCACCAAGCATCCCGAACTCAAACAGAACATCATGAAGTTCTGCCAGGCACGTCTGTCGCCCCCGTTGCTCGGCCAGATTGTTGCCGAAGCCTCCATCGACACGCCGGCCGACTATATGCTCGCCACCTATAATGAATATGTCGAGCGCCGGAAATTCCTCATCGACCAACTCAACAAGATCCCCGGATGTTATACCCCGATCCCGATGGGCGCGTTCTATACAGTCGTGAAACTTCCCGTCGACGATGCCGACCGCTTCTGCCGCTGGTGTCTCGAGGAGTTTGACCTCGACGGCGAGACTATCTTCATGGCACCCGCGTCGGGCTTCTACACCACTCCCGGCATGGGGCATGACGAGGTGCGCATGGCCTATGTGCTCAACAAGGCGGATCTGGCCCGTGCTATGAAAGTGCTCGATGCCGCTCTCAAGGCTTATCCCGGGCGCACAATTTAAAAAATTCCGGTTCGGCATATAGAATATTGTGAAACTGTAACAAAAATATTGGTCGAATTATCGTAAATAATGGTCCGAAATTCCTAATTATTCAAAACTGTTAAAGATTTATTAGTGAAAATTTAGTTTTTTGGATAAAAAAGTCTTACCTTTGACCCGTGATTTTCCAGATAGGTCTCTTAGAGTTGACAGCGCCTATTGATAGCATCCCGAAGAGGTAAGCCTTTTGTGGCAGATCATCAACCGTATTTTAGAAATAAAAATAACAACTTCAACTATTTCAAATAATTAATTATTTTATGAAAAAAACTATCATTGGTTTGGTAGCTGCTCTTTTCATCGGTCAAGGCGCAATGGCCCAGAGCACTCCCGAAATCACCTATGTTGAAGATCCCTCTCAGGGCTATCTCTTCAACCGTTTCCAGGACAACTGGTTCATCTCTGCTGAAGGTGGTATCAACTACTATTTCGACGCCAACAACAAGGCTCGCAAACTCATGGACCGCTTCTCGCCCAACGCCGGCATTTGGGTAGGTAAATGGTTCTCTCCCATCGTAGCACTCCGTGCGGGTGCCAACTTCACCCAGATCAAGGGCCTCAGCTTCAACGGTGGCGCAGGTTACTATGGTACTTTCAAAGATGGCAACACCCTCTATAACAAGTATGCCCGCAACGAGTTCTCTGCAAACCTCGACGCTATGGTCAACCTCACCAACTGGTGGTGCGGTTATCGTCCCGGCCGTGTCTACAACGCCATCCTCTATGCAGGCGTAGGTTATGACTTCCAGTATGTTCCCAAATGGACCCGCGGCACACGCGACGGTTGGGAAAAGGGTCATGACAAGAACCTCACCGGTCACGTTGGTCTTATCAACAACTTCAACCTCACCAAGAACTTCGCTATCTATCTCG
This sequence comes from uncultured Muribaculaceae bacterium, assembly GCA_947173755.1. Taxonomy (GTDB): domain Bacteria; phylum Bacteroidota; class Bacteroidia; order Bacteroidales; family Muribaculaceae; genus Duncaniella. Next base: position 12,023 of record CAMWGM010000005.1, on the reverse strand, counting down.
ACGTCCGTGCAGGTCTCTATGGCGAAAGCTTCGAAGTGAAGTATCCCGGTAAGGAGCACATCGATCTCCAGGCTTATCTCGGTGTTACCTACACCTTCAACAAGGCTACATGGAACGCTCCCGTCGTTGCTGTTATCCCCGAAATCCCCGACTGCTCTGCTATCGAGGCTCAACTCCAGGCTGCCAACGCTCAGATCGCCAGCCTCCAGGCTCAGCTCCGCGACTGCCTCAACCGTCCCGTACAGGTTGTTGAAAAGGGTGTCGAAGGCCCCCTCTGCACCATCTACTACACCATCGGTTCTTCCAAACTCAACCGTGTAGACACCAAGGTGCTCGGCGCTGTTGCTGAAGTCATGAAGTCTAACCCCAACCAGACTTATGTCGTTACCGGTTGGGCCGACAACTACACCGGCACCGAACAGATCAACGTTCGTCTCCGCAAGGCTCGTGCCGCAGGTGTTGAGAAGGTTCTCCTCCGCAACGGTGTAAATCCCTCACAGCTCGACGTTACCACCAACAACGGCAACCTCAACGATATGGGTGCCAAGATGGTATCTCTCGACCGTGCCGTCACCATCACCAAGAAATAAGTACTTCGCATCCCATGAGGATGTCATAAAGGCTTAAAATAATCAAGAGCGCGTCCCCTGCCGGCGGACGCGCTCTCTGTTTTTATACATCTGAAATTAGAAATCGGCTAACGTGTAGCGTGAGCCGATTATGTGCCAGTCGGCTTCGGGAAAGGCTCTGACGAGCGGGCTATCGTCGGGATGATCGGTAGCGCCCACCTTGAGTGTCGCGTTCTCGGCTTCGAGCAGTTCCACCACTCGGCGGCATTTCTCCTCAGATTTATTCTCGGGGAGACCCTTCCGGGTAGCCAGAATGTGGGTGAATCCTAAAAGTTGACCGAGAGGTAGAGAATAGGCCTCAGGAGCAGCCGTCGCCAGAATTCTCACTTCGCAATTTTCTGAAAGAGCGAGCACATCGGGACGGACGAGCCCGCAGAGACGATCGACGAACTGCTGCAAGAATTTGTCGGGAGCGCCGGCCTGCATGATCTGCTCTTTGGCGCGGGCGTGGCTTATGAGGCGCAACTTGCGGAGGAGCACAGGCAGAATTATCCGTGGTCGCCGGGGGAAGAGCGAGCGGACATACAGCGTGAATGTGTTGCCGGCCACGAGTGTCCCGTCGAGATCAATAACCGCCGCTGTTTTCATCTTGCTTTTTTGAGGATTTGAAATCGGCCGACCAGGGGAACCGGCAGAGGATACCTTTGTCGAAAATAACTACGTCCGGGCGTATGGCCGGAGAAGGTGTTGTCACTGTGACGGCCGCAGTCGTGACTGAAACTTCGGGGGCGACAGACTCGAGCCAGCCCACTACGGCTTTCATAGTCGCGCCCGAGTCGACGGCGTCGTCGACCACGAGCACGCGTGCCTTAGGGTTAGCAGCCAGATACTCCGTGAGAGCCGTGGTGGCCTTTACCTCACGCTTGTCGTCGGGCTTTCCGAGAGTGAGCAGATAGTGTTCGGCTTTTCTCAGCATGTCGCTTACCGCCGATGGCAACGAGGCCAGCAGTTTTCTTACGGCAGGAGCCTGTTTACGTTCCGTCGACGGGCGACGGCACTCAATCTCAAACACCGGAGCCGACCCGAGGATCCGCGCCACGTAGACACCGCCGGTGGCGATGCCAATGATGCAGTCAGGTTTGCCGCTCAGACGCCCGGCACGCTCAAGAAGATCCCGGCATAGAAGTCGCAACCGGTCATTGTCGACAGTCAATACTTTCATAATGGCAAAGTTAACTAAAAACTTTCATAATCGCCATTGAAGGACGGCAAAGATATTGTGAAAAAGGGTGAAAAACCTTTGTGCATTTTGCAGATTGAGGAATTATTTTATAATTTTGCAAATTGAACGAGACGGCATTAACACTTGTCAGATACCTGTGGAGCCGTCGCTTCACCGAAAACGAAATGAAAGTCAAAATCCATCGCGAAGGCACCAATATACTTCTTGTGCTGCTGCTGATACTGACCGTGGTCAATGTGTCGGCATGGATGTTTATTCGCCCGGTTGCCATTCCCTGGACTTTCAGTGCGATTTCGGGAATCCTATATCTATTGGTCATCAATTTCTTCAGGTCGCCGCGGCGCACTTTCCACGGCTCGCGTGAGAATGTGGTTGTCTCCTCGGTCGACGGGACCGTGGTGGCTCTCGAGGAGGTATTCGAACCTGAGGTGCTCAAGCGTAAGGTCAGGATGCTTTCCGTCTTTATGTCGGTGTTCAACGTGCATGCCAACTGGTTTCCGGTCGACGGTGAGGTGCTGATGGTGCGTCATCATTCGGGACGCTTTCTGAGCGCATATCTGCCTAAAGCCAGCACCGACAATGAGCGTTCCACCATTCTGATCCGCGCCACCAACGGGCAGGAAATACTGGTCCGCCAGATAGCCGGAGCGGTTGCTCGTCGCATCGTCACCTATGCCGAGCCGGGTGAGGAAGCCAACATCGAGGATCATCTCGGCTTCATCAAATTCGGTTCACGCGTCGATCTCTATCTTCCCCTCGACTGTGAAATTTTTGTCAAGACAGGCGAAAAGACCGTCGGCGGAGTCACTGTCGTCGGTCGTCTGCGCGACAAATAATCATCTTCCCTCTCTTCTCTCCCCACGGCGGTAGGGGAGATCGTCCGTCTACCGCACTTCTGCTTATGAAATCATTCAAGACAAATATCCCTAACACCATCACCTGCCTCAATCTGCTGTCGGGTGCTGTAGCCATCTGGCTGTCATTCCAGACATTTGATAGTGTCGGCGGCCTCACTCCCCTGCAGTGGGCTTTCATAGCCATCGGAGCGGCATCGGTGTTCGACTTTCTCGACGGTTTCACCGCACGCATGCTCAAGGCTTATTCGGAGATGGGTAAGGAACTCGACTCGCTCAGCGACCTAGTCAGTTTCGGCCTCGCTCCCGCATTTCTGATCATCAATAAAATGGCCTCCGAAGGTGAACCGATGGGCCTTACGCTTGTCGGTCTCATCATCGCTGTGGCAGGTGCGTTGCGTCTGGCCAAATTCAATATCGACACCCGTCAGACCACATCGTTCATCGGTCTTCCCATCCCTGCCAACGCAATCTTCTGGATAGGAGCTCTCGCCTGGATGGAGGCCCACGGCTATCCCGGTTTCTGGATCACACTCATTCTGGTCATCGTATTCGCATGGCTTATGAACAGCGAGATCCCGATGTTCTCGCTCAAGTTCAAGACGTGGGGATGGCGTGAAAACGTGCGTCGGTATGCCCTGCTGATAGCGGCAGTCCTGTTTGTATCGACTTCCGGCATCTCCGGTCTTGCATGGACCATCTTCTTCTACATCCTTCTTTCCGTGACATCGCGCTCACACAGTGATGCCGCCGATGAGAAGGACAACAACTAACTTCACTTACACACACTCTCTCAGACATACATCCGACCGAAGTCTATGGTAACACTTATCGTCACCATCCTCATCGTCTATCTTTGCTGGCTCGTGTTAGGACCTGCTATCGCCCGTTTCTTCCGTCGCAAAATGACCGAACGGGTCGAGGATATGTTCGCACGTCAGTTCGGGATGCCGAACGCCAAGGAAGCACGCCGCCGCTATGAGGAGTCACGCCGTCAGGCTGAACGCACCGCGCGACGTTCGCGCAAAATCTTCTCAAAAGATGAGGGTGAATATATCGAATTTGAAGAGATTGAAGTCTCCGCGACTTCCTATTCCACCTATACCTCTCCCGCCGATTTTACTCCCGAGTCGCAGATCGCCGACGCCGAATGGGAGGATTTGAAATGAAATTTTCCGTCCTGTCAGACATTTTGTAGCTTTTTTTGTCAGGCTATAGAAAAAACTCCTAGAAATCAGGGTTTAAGTTTGGAACGAGCGTGAATTAATCGTATATTTGCGGAACGTTAACCCTATTTTATTTTTTCTATACCATCCATGAAAATCAAGTATTTCGGAGCGACATTGGTCGGCTTGACCATGACGCTTGGCGGTGCTTTTGCACTCAACGCCATGCTCGCTCCCGCAGTCAATCCTGCTGCGCCGCACGGGCTTCAGAAAGAGGAAGCCGAGGCAACTGCCTATGAAAACACACCTGCAACCGCGACCTGGACACTGGATCTGGGAACAGCCGATCAGACCGCCACTTTCTCGGTGGCTGATGCTTTTGCAGGATCCGCCATCACTATCGGCGAAAACATCTCTGTCAAAGGCCTCGACAACAAGGGCAAGCAGATGACATGGTTCAGCCCTGCGGCCAAGGAAAACGCACCGGCCGAGAGCAATGCTATCCGCTTCGTGATCGAACCGCAGTTCGGTGTGATGTTCACCCCGACCAAGGTGTCGTTTAAGTCAACCCGTTTCGGAACAAACGGCGGCAACATGAACGTATCATGGGAAAATCCCGACAAGACCACCGTGGCTCTTGCCGAGGGAATTCTTCCCAACCGCGACAATGACGCTACGAATCCGGTGTCGGAATTCGAGTATAACGTCACCGGAACCACCACAACCCTCGGGTCGTGCGCGCTCCTGATCAATCTCTATAATCTTGACTCAGGCAAAAATGTAGGTATCAAGGACCTCGTGATCGAAGGTACACTCACCGGAGCAAATGCAGAGACAGTCACGGCGACCTGGAGTTATGACAACGATGCTGTCAAGGCTGCCACCCTGGCTCTCTCCGGCTCTTAGTGTGCGGGCATCTCTAAAGAGGGCAATCTTGCCATGACCATCATCTCCAACGGTGCCTCGTTCCGCGACAACGATAACAACATTCAGGTGCGTACCGGCGCAGAATTCCGCGTGCCCGTCTTTACCACGAATGATGTCGTCACAGTCGACGGTTATCCCGGCTACTCGTATTATACTATTGACGGTGGAGAGACCCTCAACGGCACCAACACCTACAAGGCTAAGACTGCCGATGTCGAGCGCGGTTATGTGTCGGTCATCTCGGCAGACAACAATAACTATTATTATGGCCTGTCGGTGACTCTCGCCGCTCCCAAGGAACTCGCAACCCTCGAAAACGAGCCTGCTACCGCTACATTCGCATTCAGTGAAGGTACGGAAGGTCAGAAGGCCGAATTCACATGTCCCGACTACTTCCTTGCCTCCAAAGTCACTTATGGCAACAAGGTGACCCTGGACGGTAAGGACAACAAGAGCAACAATCAGACCTGGTTCGGCATCGTCGAGCAGTGCAGCGCGCCCGAGGAAGGCAACGCCATCCGTTTCCTCATCCAGCCCAACTTCGGCCTGACTTTCACTCCGACCAAGATCTCGTTCAAGACCACCCGCTACGGAACAGACGGTGGTCTGGTGGATGCCGCATGGTATAACCCCGACGGCACGACCGTCTCGCTGCTCACCGAGGTGAAACCCCAGCGTGACAACGCCACTCCCAACATGACCGAATGTGAGAGCGTAGTGACCGGCGCAACTCCCGGCGAAGGTGCATGCGGTCTGCAGATCAATCTTTACAACCTTGCTCCCGGCAAGCGTGTAGGTTTCAAGGATATCGTGATCGAGGGCACACTGAGCGGCACCGAGAAGGAGGTTCCGATGCTCGCTTCGTTCAAAGCCAATGGCGTTGAATATGATGTCGACGACATTTTCGAGGCTCAGGGCGATACTTATGTCACCACCATCGAACTCGCATCATCAGAGACCATGATCTCGGCTCAGAATCCTGTCAGCGATCTCGTGACACGCAAGGGCACGGTCGGGACCGTAACCTATGAGGGTGACAACGACAACTGCGTAGTCACCATGCCGGTAAGCCTGAATGAAATCACCATCAACTACGTCGCCAACTTCGTGCGCAAACCGCTCTTCACCGTCACCTATTACAATACTGACGGCAGCGTGATGGGCACCCAGGAGGTTGAGAAGGATGCCGAAATCGGTGAATTCGCAGTCGACTACACAACCGCCACTGCCGAGGATGGTTACAAAGTCCGCGGCTGGTTCGCACAGCCCACTATCGGCCGTAAGGTCTTCACCACCGACGTTGTGACCGGTCCCGTGAGCGCATACGCTCTCGCAACTGAGATAGAGACCGAAAGTCCCTACAAAAAGTATGAGTTCAAACTCAACGATCCCAATTTCTATCCCGAGGATCATGAGGCATTCAACACTGAAAACGGATACTTCCACGACACAACCCACGGCTGGGCGTTCAAGAACGGCGATGTCATCACTCTCCTCGTCGGCCCGAAGGCTGCTGTCTCGGTTTCTCTCTGCCGCTACGGTTACGGCACGACTATGACTGTCACCGATGCCAAGGGCAATGTGGTTGCCACACTTCCCGCCAAGGCTTCGGGCGAGACCGACGGCGAAGTAGCCGCATTCCAGTATGAGGGCGAAGGTGGTCTGCTCACACTCACATTCGCGTCCGACGGCGAACTTTACATCCACTCTGTTAAGATCGTCAACAATGCCGAGGTCAATTATACCTCCGAAGGCAACTGGTATTTCGTCAATCCGGGCGACGCTGGCTCGCTCCTCGATGTGATCGATGCCGTCAACGCTGCCAACTCCGACCGCAACTCGGAGCGCACCTTCATCTTCGTTCCCGAAGGCGTCTATGACCTCCGTGAGACAGTGCTCACCAATCTCTCAGGTCACAACATCTCGCTCATCGGCCAGAGCATGGAAGGCACTATCATCCGCAACGCTCCACACTATACCACCGAAGGTATCTCGCAGACCGCAACCCTTATGAATACGGGAACAGGCCTCTATATGCAGGACCTCACCATCCAGAATGCTCTTGACTACTATGGCGCTCAGGATGCCGGTCTGGCCGGAGGACGCGCTGTGGCTTTCTGGGACAAGGGTGTCAAGACCGCTGCCAAGAATGTCAAACTTCTCTCATATCAGGATACCTATTACACCAACAACGGCGACGGTAAATACTATTGGGAGACTTCGGACATCCACGGCACCGTGGACTTCTTCTGCGGCGAAGGCACTATGTATATGGCCAACTCGACCATCACCGTCGAGAAGCGCAAACAGGACGGCACGGGCGAGTGCACGATCACCGCTCCCTCGACAAAGGCCGGAAGCAAATACGGATACGTGTTTGACAAGTGTACCATCGTCAACCACGCCGCCAAGTTCAACTATGGACGTGCATGGAGCAACGAACCCCGCTGCGCCTATATCAATACTACCCATACCGACGCCAAACTCAACGCCTCGCGCTGGACTGCCAACGGCATGAACGTCGCTGCCAAGGAATTCGTTGAATACAAGTCGGTAGACGCCGACGGCAATGTGATCTCGCCCGAATCTCACGTGGTGAAATTCATCAAGGGTGACAAGGTCAACGAAATGGAGACCATCCTGACTGATGCTCAGGCTGCCGAATACACCGTCGATAAAGTGTTCGGCGAATGGCATCCCGACGCACTCTGCGTCCAGAAGAAGGCTCCCGTCGCTACCATCGCCGACGGCATGATCAAGTGGGAACCTGTCGAGGGTGCCGTGGCATATGCTCTCTTCAAGGATGGCGAGTTCGTAGCGGTCGTCAGCGACGCAACTTCTTATGTCACCGGTAAGGACAACTCTGTATGGAGCATCCGCGCAGCCAATCCCCAGGGTGGTTTCGGCGAGGAGGCTATAGTAGCCACAAGCGGCATCGCCGACATTGATGCCGACGAGGCTCCAGAAGTGATCTACGATCTGCGCGGAATGCGCGTCACAAAACCTGTCAAGGGTCAGATCTATATCATCAACGGAAAGAAAGTGGTCAAGTAACGGCCGCTGAACACATGTAGAAAACTCAGTGAGGCTGCTACGCATATTGCGGGCAGCCTCACTTGTAATGTTATGGTTAAGGATTTTCTCATGGAAAATCCCGGATATTTCAGTAGATGCGCGATGCTATGCGACGCACGGAGTCGGTGGCGAGAAACGTGTAGAAATGGATGGATGGAACACCGGCGGCGATCAGTTCCTTACACTGAGCGACTGCCCATTCGACACCGATCCCGGCTGCGGCCGCATCATCGGAAGCATGGCGCAGTTCTGCTGCGAGAGGTTCGGGAATGTCGGTGCGGAACACACGCGGAAGCACTGTCAGTTGCTGCAGGCTTATTATCGGTTTGACACCAGGTATGATGGGCACGTTGATCCCTTCACGGCGACAGCGGTCGACAAAAGCGAAGTACTTGCTGTTGTCGAAGAACATCTGGGTGACGAGATATTGCGCTCCTGCGGCCACTTTCCGCTTCGCCCAGTAGAGATCGCTCTCCATGTTCGGGGCAGCCTCATGTTTCTCCGGATAACAGGCCATGCCGTAGGAGAATGGGGTAGCGTTTGCCTCGAACGGGGTTCCATCGGCATAGAAGCCTTCGTTGAAACGGTTTACCTGCTCCTGGAGGTCGGTGGCATGGAAATTGACGACAGCAGGATCTGATGACTTATCCGGACCTTTGGCGTCGCCCTGCAGGAGCAGAAGATCATGCACGCCGAGGAAATTGAGGTCGATGAGGGCATATTCGGTCTCCTCACGGGTAAAGCCTTTACAGATGATGTGGGGCACCGCCGTAATGCCGTAGCGGTTCTGGATGGCGGAGGCTATTGCTACAGTGCCGGGACGTTTGCGCACCTTGCTGCGCACGATTGTGCCGTCGGGACGCTCGACATAGATGTTTTCGCTGCGGTGTGAGGTGATGTTGATATATTTCGGATCGAATTCACGCAGTTTGTCGATAATGCCGAAGACACGGTCGATATTATTGCCTTTCAGAGGAGGAAGAATTTCAAAGGAGAATGCCGTCGGGGCTCCCTGACGGGTCAGGTGATCGATTACACGCATTATGTTTTGACGTTGTTAGGGTGAAATGAGCGATTTTGCCATGCGATGCAGATAAATCTGGGCTTCCGGACCGAGGTTGAAGAGAAGGTCGAGCACTGAGAGGCCGGGGATGAAGCCGAGCCGACCGGCACGTATCTGTCGGTAAGGTTCGGTCGGAATTTCGGTCGGGAGCGTGAGCGGATCGGTCAGCGAATCGGGATCGGCAGCCGGCTCCAGGCCCAGATGCTCACGTATTCTCTCATCCCAGGCTTGCTGAAGGTCTGTCAGCCGTGGGAATCGGCTCTCCACGCCGACAGTGAGCATCGGGAGAAAAGAGTCGATGTAGAACTCGAAATATGGAGTTCGTCCGTAGGCACTCTCCAGCGCCACGCGATGTATGTCCCACCATGCTCCATGAGTGGAAACGAGTATATCGCTCCAGAGGCAGTGTGAACTTGCCGGCTTGACGATCGGAACGGTCAGATCGAGCCGTCCGCGGGTGTCGGCTATTGAAAAGCGATGGGTGATTTTGTTGCGCTTGTCAAAACGGGCCCCGGGATCGAAAGCCGAGCGTCCTACAGCCCAGGCTGCGACGTAATGCTCCACCGGCCCGCAGAGGACCGGCGGAAGCAGAAGTGAGGATTGCGGCGAAGGAACTGGACGGGAAGACATCACTTGACGCGGGTAAGGACACGATCCCAGCGGAGGCCTCCGTTGAAAAGCGAACGGTCTTTGTCGAAGGAGACGAGCACCATTTCGGGACGTCCCACAATGTGATCCTCAGGAACGAAACCCCAGTAGCGCGAGTCGAGCGAATTGTCGCGGTTGTCGCCCATCATGAAGTAATAGTCCATCTTGAATGTGTAGGTGTCAGCGGGCTGACCGTTGATGTAGACTTTCCCGTCGGTAGGATCGAGATGTGCGTCTGAATTACCTTCGTAGACGCGGATAGCGCGCTCGTAGACGGCCCAGTTCTTTGGCGTGAGACGTATTGTGGCACCCTTTGCGGGGATCCACACCTCACCCCAGTCGGCACGTGTCCAGTTGTCGGATACTCCCTCGGGAAAGAGATATTCGCCCGTGACGGCAGGCATGCGCATCACGTTGGCCACCGAGGGGTCGGCCTTGAGGGTCGCCACCATCGACTTGGTGAGAGGCGAAAGATAGAGCGTGGGCACTGTCCCGTCATCCTTGACTGTGAAACCGAGTGCTTTCAAGCCGGGAATATCCGAAGGGTTGACCTGCACTTCATGGCGGTCGTCGACAGCCACACCGAGACGCTCGAAGTCGGCCTCGGTCATGCGGCCCTCCTTGAGTTGATAATAGTAATTGAACTGCGCCTCCTCAGGCTGCGGGATCGAGTCGCCGTTGATGTAGATCACACCGTCGGAGATACGGATGCGCTCGCCGGGAAGTCCGACACAACGTTTCACATAGTTCTCGCGACGGTCGACAGGGCGCCAGACCACCTCGCCGAATGTCTGGGGATTGCGGAGGATGGCTTCGCGCCCATACATCTTCACAAGAGAGTAATAGTCGGGGTTCTGCACCTTGAGAGCGACGGTGTCGCCGGCCGGGAAGTTGAACACAACGATGTCGCCGCGCTCGATGTTGCCGAGACCCTTCAGACGGTGATAGGTCCACTGGGGATGCTCGATGTAACTTTTTGTCCCGAGGATCGGGAGCGTGTTCTGCGCGAGAGGGAAGTGGAGTGGAGTCTGGGGGACACGGGGCCCGTAGACCATCTTGTTGACCCACAGATAGTCGCCGACGAGGAGTGATTTCTCGAGCGACGACGAGGGGATCTGATAGTTCTGACCTATGAAAGTGAATACGAAATAGACCAGCACGAGGGCATAGACGATGGCATCCACCCAACTCATGACGGTGCGGACCGTGGCGCTCTTCGACTTTTTCCACCACGTCAGGGGTATGTAGCCGGTGATATAGATATCGAACAGGAGAATCCAAAGCAGGGCCACCCACCAGTTTCCAAGCCATGCCACCCAGGCAAAGAATATCACCGAGACAATGGCGAAGCGGATGAAGCGGGTGCGGCTGTTGGCCTTGACACGGGCTTTGAAATCGTCGGCAAACGATTGGGCCGGCTGCCGATTGTCGGAAGATGGAGAATTGGTATTGCCGGTTGTCATCGGGGAGAGAGAATTGAGTTCATACAGTCGTCGATGGTGAAGACACCCTTGCGATCTGCTATCCATTCGGCGGCCACAACGGCACCAAGCGCGAAGCCCTCGCGTGAGTTGGCCTCATGGGTGATTTCTATCGAGTCGATTTCGGATTGCCATATCACGGTGTGTGTGCCGGGTACTTCACCCTCGCGGATGGCAAGGATGGGCACGATGTCGTCGGGAGTCTCGTCGAGACGCTGCCCGGCTTCGGCTATCTGCTCCATAACATCGGTCACATCTTTGTCGTGGCGGATGCAACCGTTGCATGTCCACGATTTAAGGCGCGGATTTTCTTCGACCATGCTTTCGGCAATCGTGATGGCAGTGCCGGAGGGATAGTCGAGTTTATGGATATGATGAGTCTCGGTGACCTCGGGATGATAGTCGGCGAGATTACCCATCATGCGTGAAAGACAGCGGTTGAGACGGTTGAAGACATAGACTCCTATGGAGAAGTTGGTGGCTGCGAGCAATGCGGTAGAGGCAGCGTTGACGGCAGCGTCGACTTCGGCCTTGCGGTCATACCATCCGGTGGTGCCGCACACCACCCTGACCCCTTCGGCAGCGGCGGCGATGATATTGTCGGCCGCCTGTGAGGGGATTGAAAATTCTATTGCGACGTCGGCCGAGCGGAACGCATCGGAGTGGATGTCGGCATGATTGTCGGCATCGATGACAGCCACGATTTCATGGCCGCGGCCGCGGGCAATACTTTCGACAGCACGACCCATGCGGCCGTGTCCGATGATGGCAATTTTCATATATGATGATGCTTAATGGGATAAAAGACCGGAGCGGCGGCACGGAGGCACCGCCGCTCCTTATGAGATGATGAGGTGCGTCAGAGAGTCTTCTTGACTTCGACCTCCTCGAATGCTTCGATGAGGTCGCCCTCGGCAATATCGTTGTAGCCGGCGATGGACAGACCGCAGTCGTAGCCTGAAGTGACCTCCTTGACGTCGTCCTTCATGCGCTTGAG
>CAMWGM010000004.1 GCA_947173755.1 uncultured Muribaculaceae bacterium | reverse complement strand
CGACCTTGCGCTTCTGGCCGTCGACGCAGATTTCAGCCATCTTCCTGAACTCCCGGTCTCCGAGGCTGCCGAACCTGTCATCGGTTCCAAGGTGCATGTTGCCGGCTATCCGTTTGGAATGCCATTCACCATCACCGAAGGCTCCCTTTCCTCTCCGCGTCAACTCATGGGCGGAAAGTACTATATCCAGATTGATGCGCCGGTCAATCCGGGCAACTCCAGCGGTCCCATCATCAATGATAACGGTGAGGTGATCGGAGTGACAGTCAGCAAATTTGCCGACTCGTCAGCCGATAATATGGGCTTCGGCATAAGGGTGGAGTCGCTTCGCCGGCTGCTTGATGCTATCGCCGATCTCGACCGCAGTGAATTCCATGTCCAGTGTGAGAGTTGCGACGAACTTATAAGCGGTGACGAGGAGTACTGTCCGTCGTGCGGGGCCCATATTGACGAGAGCGTTCTGACCGAGCACGAGATGTCGCCTCTGGCACGCTACTGCGAAAGTGCCATCGAAGCCATGGGTATCAATCCTGTTCTGGCCCGCAATGGCCATGACATGTGGGTGTTCCATCGCGGCAGTTCCGAAATTCGCCTCTTTGTCTACAACCGGAACTATCTTTTCGCGGTATCCCCGATCAACCTTCTGCCGAAGAAGAATGTCGAGAAGGTGCTCGACTATATGCTCGACACCGATTTCTATCCCTACAAGATGGGACTTGACGGCCGCCAGATCTATCTGTGCTACCGCATCCATCTGGCAGATATCACCCCCCAATCGAGCGAGCGCATCCTTGCAAACATAGTGGGATTGGCTGAAAAGGCTGATGAACTCGACAATAAACTTGTCGATGAATACGGTTGCGAGTTCTCCGTCTATTCAAAGCCTGAAGCCTGACCTAAGGTAGAACTTTGAGAGCCCCGGAAGTTGTCTCACCCAACTTCCGGGGCTCGGTTTTCCTTATTGCGCGGGATCTTTCTGCAGAAACTCCTCACGCTCGACCGGGTCGCTTAGGACGATGATGCGTGTTTTTGAAAGAAGCGGCATCATCTTGCTACGCTCGTCAGAATTCAGTCGGTTGAGAGCCTCTTCGAGTTCGCCTCCGATTTCGAGGGCTATCATCGCGTCGGTCGTGACGACATTGACACCCTCTCCATTGGAGAGCATGGTCGAAATCATCCACCGGGCCGCTTCCCCACGGTCATCATCATCGCCGACAAGTCTGCGCCGGGTGCTGATCAGGTTGTCCCACTGCCCGCGGGGAGGATTGACAATCACATCCATTCTTCAGCCGTCGATCGATGTGGTCATGAGTGCGAGTATGAGCGCAGGTAGCATGTTGGCCAGTGCCGGCATCGAGTCAACCACGATTGCCGCGCCCGCGTCTCTCAATTCTTTGGCCGGGATGGGGCCGGTGGTCACACCGATGGTGAACGCTCCCGCACGGTCGCCTGCCTCGCAACCGAGCGGTGCGTTCTCGATCACGATCGAGGCCGACGGACTTACGCGTGCCAGTTGCATGGCGCGTATGTATGGCTCAGGATTTGGCTTCCCTTTCGTAACGTCGCGAGACGTGATGCGAAGGTCGGAGGGAAACATGTCGGGGAAATCGGTGTCAAGACGTGAGATGAGCGAACTTTGTCCCGATCCGGTGACAAGCACACGCGTGATGCCCATGCGTGCCAGTTCGGCAACCATTCTCTGAGCGCCAGGCATTACGTTGACCGGAGGAAGTTCAACAAAATATTGCGTCTTGCGCTTGTAGAGCCGGTCGATCTCCTCTTTTGTGGCGTCACGGCCGAATGCTCTGCGGAACAGAAGGTTGATGGTTGATGCGCCTGTGCGACCTTCGTAGAGATAGAACTCGTCGCGCGTGCATGGTATCCCCTCTTCCGAGATCATGCGATGCCATGCGGCCGTATGGTTGACCATCGAGTCATATAGTGTGCCATCCATGTCGATCAGGGCGGCGCGGGGTGTGACACGTGTGTAATGATGACGCTCCAGGAAGCGTCTGATGTCTGATGATAGAGATTCGGTCATTCTTTAGAATTGGAGTCCTTGCTGTTTGAAATAAAGTGAGTCGGCAGAGGAGAGAGTGTCGGCCGCGGCGGGGATCTCGGGCATCGGAGCCGATGGTGTCAGTCTGAGCGGACCGACCTTCGAGCCCTCGACACCGCGGCGGAATATGTTGGCTATCTCGCGCACGAGGTTGATTCGGGTGGTGTCGGCTATCTGGTAGGCCGCAGGCATGTTTTTCTCGTTGAATCGGGCTTTGCCGAGCGAGATCTTCATTTTATCGGGAGTACCTTTGATGTTGATGCCGAATTTGAACGGGATCGGCGATTTCAGCACGGCGATATGATAGTTGAGGTTGAGCGCCATGTCGTTGGTGCCCATCACTCCGAGTTTATATCGGTCAAGATTGAATTTGAAGGGAAAGAGACGTAGCGTAGAGTTCTCGACGACCATTTCGACACTCATCGAGTCTATTACATTGTGCTTGCGGTCCTTGAACATCAGCCATTTGCCGATCTTGTTATAGACATCCTCGTCGATAAGCACAAGCGAGTCGCCGCGGATGTTGAGAGCGGCGCGCAGAGTGGGCAGATCAATGTTCATGGCCGAGTCGATGTCGGTGGTGGCGGCCATGCGCGCGTTGATCCGGCCGGAGATGCCGTTGAGAAGCGGCATGATCGAGTCGACCGCCGGGACGAGATTCATGAACTGCGCCAGACGGAAGTCTTGCACGTTAAGTCCGAAGGCAAACGATGCATCTGTCCGCACCGGAGCCGAATAGAGGGCGGTCAGTCCGATCGAGCCCACATCTGAGGATGCTTTCAGATCAGAGAGGCGTATGGCGCCGTTGAGCACTGTCACCGTCCCCTTGAAATTTCTGAAATCAAGGTTGCTGTAAGCTATGTCGCGCGCCGTCACCTTGAGTTCGGCATCGATGTTCGACGGTACGACGAATACGGCCATCGAATCGGTCTTGCCCGAAGTCACCGACGCTTCAAGGGCTGCCTCGTTTTCGGTCTCATCGGCCGGCATCGGGCCGACAGGGAGACTGTGGGTCTCCGCATAGGCGGCTCCGGCAAATATCGCCTCTGTCAGTTGGTTGACGTCGATAGTGTCGGCATCAAGAGTCAGTCGCGCCTTCAGTTGCTGCCTTCCTGAGCGGGAAGTCAGGGCACGGGTAAGGTTGGAGATCGTGCCATTGACATTGAAGTTGCTTCGGCCGAGACGGAGGTCGGTGTCATGCATAGTGATCGAGTCGCTTGTGAAGTCCATCCGCAGACTGCTCAGGCGCGTGCGAAGCGGGAAAGCATGGGTGTAGAGTCCGAGCCGGTCAGCCCGTAGCGTTCCCGCCGCATTCCATTTTCTCATCAGAGCCGCCAGTGAACCGTCGACCCCCATATCGAGCACCTGTCCGTTGGCACGTGCTATCGAGTCGGTCTGCCTTCGGGCGGCTCTTCGGGCGGCCCGAACCGCCGAATCGATATCATTTTTCGGGCGCACACGTTGTGCCTTGGGATGGATTGTCGTGTGCAGAAGGGCTTTACCCGCAATTGCCTTCACACTATTGTCGCCATAGAAAGCGCGCTCCGTCGAGACATGCAGAGTCATCTGCGGCTGACGTGCGTCACCTTTGTATCTTCTCACCGAGGCACCGATTGTCGCGTTGCGCAGACGCAGGTGCATCGAATCCTCAGCCGAGGTTGAGAATATCACCCTGTCAGCAACCAACCGTGCTCCGATCGGATTGATGAGAGTAGTATCGGAAGAGGTCGACACATTTTTCATGCCTACACCGGCTTTGATTCTGGCTCCCTTGAGCGACATGCCCGGCAACTCGCAGTCTATTGTGTCGAGCGTCAGCGATGCGGTCAGCAGCGAGTCGACTGTTCCCGCACCCGTGACAAATTTCGACGAAGTTCCTAACTTGAGTGCCACTTCGCGCGCTTTGACGTCGACACCCATAGCGGCCATCGCCACCTCGAGTTCCTTCAGTGTTGCGTCGCCCGACAATTTGATGCGGTGGAAATTTTCTTTTTTAAGAAAACTTTTCCGGAGATCGAAATCGAAATCGGCTTTCAGATCGCCCCGGGCTGTCAGCGGAAGATTGTCATAAAGTGATTTCGGCAGACGCTGGGCGCGAAGTCCTCCCTTGAATTTTCCTTTGACACGGGGATCGGACAGTGGGGAAGTTATCGTACCGTTCACTTCAAACCCGATCCCTTCACCTATCGCTTTAAGCCGGTTCACGGTAATGACCGAACGGTCGGGATCGCCGCCGTCAACCGCTGCCTGTGCGTTGAGGGCGATGGTCGAAAGATGCATCCCGTCATAATTGGCCTGTCCCTCGGGAATTTCTATCGAAACGAGAGCCGACGGAATCGAGTCGACTCCGAGCCGGAACGGTGATGTCAGTTCTGCGGCCAATGCCACATTGAATCGTGCGTCCACCTTGGCCAGTTCTCCCTGCATGTCAGTCGGGATAAGGCCGACTATCGAACGTGCAGCCGTCGGCGGAAGTATGACCTTCAGGCTTTCTATCACCGGAGCGTCGGTGAAGTCAGCCTTGGTGCTTACATTGAGCGCAACGTCGGAGACCGCTACACGGAAATCCTCCAGTTCGACCTTTGCGGGTTCCGACGGCGACCATTTCACCTCGCCGGCCAGCCCGACAGCGAGATCGGTCAGATGCAGATCGTCAATCGATGCCGAGGTCAGACCCTTGACGTCAAGCATGTAACGCGGATTTCCCTCGCCATCCACCTCTGTCGTCGTAAGTGTCACCGACGCGTCAATCGAATCAGGAATCGAGGTATATCTTATCGGAAAACCATCCTTTATCTCAAATCTGCCCACCGAGATGTCAGGCAGTTTTCCCGACGACTTATCATTCTTCGTCTTATTATTACCGGGGAAAATGTCGAGCGACGTGACACCCTGTGTGGCCTGCACGAAATTGAAGCGCGGGCTCTCGAGCGTCACATAATCGAGCGCGATGTCTCCTTTCAGCAATGCGGGGATCGACAGTGCGCCACGCAATCCGCGCATCGACAGAAGCGAGTCGGCATAGACGGGAAGAGCCTTCCGTTCAGCATCGGGAAGTTTATCGAAAGCCTTCGAACGGATGTTGAGCGAGTCGATTTCTACGATCAGACGGGGAAATGTATGCCAGAAACTCAGCCTTGCGCTCCCGATCGAGACATCGGCGTCGAGATTCTCGTTGGCAATTTTCTCGATGATCGGTGTGAGTCGTTTTGGCGAAAGATAACTGACCCCGACGGTGATCACTGTCAGGAGCAACACGATCAGTCCGCAAAACGTGAAGCCGAAAATCTTTAAGAATGTTTTCCATCCTGATTTTCGTGCCGGTTTATTTTCCGTTCTATTCCGCATGTCGTTGGTCTGTTGTCCGTCGCTCATATCTCGTGAGAATTGATGAATTATATTTTAGATTAGAAGAGTAAATTGTCAATTTGTCAAATTGACATCTTGACAATTATACTCTTACTCTAACGACTATAACAATTCTCCCGAAAAAAATGCTCTCTGAAGAGACACTTTTTTCGGGAGAGAGTAAAATTCAGGCAGATTTCACACCGTCATTTCTTGTGATCGAGCACGGCGGCGTCGATGACGGCGATGGCGATAAGATTGAGGATATCGCGCACTTCGGCATCGACATTGATGAAGTGGATAGGTTTGTTGAGACCCATCTGGATCGGGCCGATCGACTCGCCCACTCCCATCTCGAGCATGAGACGGTAAGCGGCATTGGCTGCCGAAAGGTTGGGGAAAATGAGTGTGTTGACCTCCTTGCCTGCAAGACGGTTGAAGGGGAAGATGCGGTCGCGTGCCGACGAGTTGAGGGCATAGTTGATCTGCATTTCGCCGTCGATGGCCAGATCGGGATCGAGTTGCTGCATTCGCTCGACGGCGTTGTGGACTGCCTGACATTCAGGCTCTTCACTCGAACCGAAGTTTGAGTAACTTACCATGGCCATCACAGGGTCGTGGGCGAAGAATTTGACTGCGTCGGCCGAGAGACGGGCGATGTCATAGAGTGTGTCTTCGTCGGTCTGACCGTTGACCGAGGTGTCGGCCAGGAAGTAGGTGCCCTTTGTGGTCTCGAGCACGTGCATAGAGGCGAAATGGTTGAAACCTTCGCGGATGCCGATCACTTCCTTGGCTATGCGGCCTGTGTCGGTGCTCGACGAGCGTGTGCCGGCGATGAAGGCATCGGCGTCGCCGTTCTCCACCATCATCATGCCGAAGTAGTTGCGGTCATACATCTTGTCGAGGGCGCTCTCGAAGTTCTCGCCCTTGCGCTGACGTTTTTCGACGAGCATGCGGGCATACTTCTCGCGGCGGGGTGCCTCGCGGTCGTGGCGCAGGTTGACGATCTCGATCTGCGAGATGTCCAGTCCGAGACGTGCGGCACGCTTCTGGAGCATCTCTTCGTTGCCGAGCAGGATGGGGATACAGAGTCCGTCGCCTGCGGCGAGTGCGGCTGCGCGGAGCATGTTGTCGGTATTGGCTTCGGCAAACACGACACGTTTGGGATTGGTGCGCGCTGCCTCGTTGAGACGGCGGGTGAACTTGCGGTCGTTTCCTTTCAGACGAAGCAGTTTCTCGTCATAGGCCGCCCAGTCGGTGATGGGACGGCGGGCAACACCGCTCTCCATGGCACCGCGGGCCACTGCGGGCGAAACTGCTGTGAGCAGACGCGGGTCGAAGGGGGTCGGGACGATATATTCACGGCCGAATTTCAGATCGCCTCGGCCATAGGCGGCATTGACTACCGGAGGAACCGGCTTGCGCGCGATCTCGGCGATAGCATGGACGGCGTGGATCTTCATGGTCTCGTTGATCTCCGACGCGCCGCAGTCGAGAGCGCCGCGGAAGATGTAGGGGAAACCGAGCACATTGTTGATCTGGTTAGGGAAGTCTGAACGGCCGGTGGCCATGATGAGGTCAGGACGTGTCGAGACAGCGAGATCGTAGGCGATTTCGGGATCGGGATTGGCGAGGGCGAACACGATGGGACGTGGAGCCATACTCTTGATCATCTCGGGAGTGACCACATCGCGCACCGAGAGGCCCAGGAAAACGTCGGCATCCTTCATCGCCTCGGCGAGAGTAGTGATTTCGCGGTCGGTCGCAAACTGTGCCTTCTGTTTGTTGAGATCGGTGCGACGGGTGGTGATGACACCCTTCGAGTCGCACATCACGACATTTTCCTTCTTGACACCGAGAGCCATATACAGGCGTGTGCACGACACTGCGGCCGCACCTGCTCCGTTGACCACGAGATGGATGTCCTCGATCTTCTTTCCCTGGATTTCGAGGGCGTTCAGCAGACCTGCGGCCGATATGATGGCGGTGCCGTGCTGGTCGTCATGCATCACGGGAATATTCATCTCCGCTTTCAGGCGTGTCTCGATCTCGAAACACTCGGGAGCCTTGATGTCTTCGAGATTTATGCCTCCGAATGTCGGACCCAGAGCCTTAACGACCTGGATGAAACGTTCGGGATCAGTCTCGTCTACCTCGATATCAAAGCAGTCGAGACCTGCGAATATCTTGAAGAGCAGTGCTTTACCTTCCATCACGGGCTTGCCTGCAAGTGCGCCTATGTTGCCGAGCCCGAGCACGGCGGTACCGTTGGAGATCACAGCCACCAGATTGCCCTTGTCGGTGTATTTATAGACGTCGTCGGGATGATCTTTGATTTCGAGACAGGGATATGCCACTCCGGGCGAATAGGCCAGCGCGAGGTCGGCCTGAGTCGCGTAGGGTTTGGTAGGGATCACTTCAATTTTGCCGGGCCGTGGATATTCATGGTAGTCCAGTGCCTCTTTCTTGCTGACTTTTGCCATATCGTTGAAGGCTGTTTATTTAGTTTTTGGTTGAAACGGAGGAGGGATAGTTAATAGTTATATGCGCAAAGTTAAGAAAAAATTCTGAATGCCTATTGTGAAAAAATTCCAAAAATGATGTTCGCATCCACCTCTGACTTACACTTTTTTCAGTCCTTTCTTACGCCCGGGGAGCGAGTTTTCAACAGCCGTTCCGGTTTATTGTGTAGGAGGGGTTAAAGTTTGTGAAATTTTTGTCAGTGTCACATTATTTTATTATTTTTGCATTCCAAATTACACAGTTAGTATTTTATTAAATCATTTTTACTGAATAACAGCCTATTGATAAATTCTACTCTAACCAATCCCTTAAGAATAGAATGGAACAACTGACTAAGCTCACCGATCGTGAACTGGTCGCAGCTTATGCCAATAACAACAACGAGGCATTTGACACCCTGCTGGAACGTCACCAGCAGAAGCTGTTCAGTTATATCTTTCATATCGTAAAGAGTAAAGAGCTGGCCGATGACATCTTTCAGGAAACTTTCATGAAGGTTATCACGACCATCCGTCAGGGAGGCTACTCCGAGTGTGGCAAATTCTCGGCCTGGCTTCTCAGAATCGCTCACAATCTGATTATCGACCACTATCGTCAGGAGCGCGTTGAAAACGTCGTCTCGACTGACGAAACCGATGCCGACCTGCTCAACCGCCGTGACCTCACGGACGAAACGGTTGAAGACCGCCTTGTCTCACTGCAGATCAACGACGACGTCCGCCGCATCGTCATGGCCCTCCCCGATCCCCAGCGCGAGGTGCTCATCATGCGCTACTACCGCAACATGTCGTTCAAGGAGATTGCCGACGCTACTTCCGTCAGCATCAACACCGCCCTCGGCCGCATGCGTTACGCTATTCTCAACATGCGTCGCCTCGCCGCCAAGCACAACATCCAACTCGCAGTCTGACTCTCTTCTCCCGGAATTCTGAAAATGTAATGAAACGCATTCTTCTATTTCTTATCGTTCTGCCGTGTCTGCTGGCCTCAAGTGCCGCCGACACGGCAGAAGGTTTTTCTATCATCCCCAATGTCCACGGCACTCTGCGCACGCGCTATGAAATGGCCACCGGCAACGGTTATGCCGGCGACGAACGTTTTCAGGTGCGCAATGCCCGTCTGACTGTCGACGGCCATCTGGCTCCGCCTGTTTCCTACTTCATTCAGGCCGACCTGTGCGACCGCGGTAAGGTGAAGATCCTCGACGCCTGGGGCAGGATAGATTTCAGTCAGCGTTTCAATGTCCAGGCCGGACAGTTCCGAATGCCATTCGGTACCGATGTCTACCGCGCTCCCTTCAACTATATTTTCAACAACCGTTCGTTTGTCGGAAAACAGATGTGCAACTATCGCGGCGTGGGTGCCCGCGTCGCGTGGATGCCGGTCAAGACTCTGACTCTCGAAACCGGAGCCTACAATCCTACCTCGATGGCCGATCATGAAGTGTGGGTGCGCCATCTCGCCTATGCCGCCAAAGTCCTGTGGCGTGTCTCCGACTTCTCTTTCTCCACCGGTCTGCTTTCCCTCCGGCCCGACGGAACACGTGTCAATCTCACCGGCGCATCTGCCGGGTGGCAGTCCGGACGCTGGCAGACCGAAGCAGAATATATGATAAAACATTACACCCGATCTGACCTCGCCGATACTCACGCCTGGGTGATCTGGGGTAACTATGCGATGCCCGTTTCGCTGGGTGTCTTCAACGAGGCTTCATTTCAGGCCCGTTTTGACGGACTCACCGATCATTCCACAGGTTTCCATGACAACGATGGCCGACTGATAGTCACCGATCCTTCACGCACCCGACTCACACTCGGTTCGACCATCACTTATCGTTATAAGAGAGTTCACGCCGATATACGTCTTAACTACGAAGCCTATTTCTATCGTCACGATGTGATTCCCTCTTCGCCGACCGAAGCCTCCAAAGTCAGTGCCGAACTTGTCATCAGATTCTGACACGCATTATGCATTGACCGGGTCTTTCTCAACCTTGATCAGTTCGAGACGCACGGGCGTGCGTTCGAGAATGGTGAACTGCAGACCGTCGATCCTTACGGTCTCATCTTTTGCCGGGATTGTCCCCGTGCGATGCATGATGTAACCGGCGAGCGTCTGATATTCATCGTCCTCGGGAATATCGAGCGCATAAGTGTCGCGCAATTCCCTCACTTCCGTGCGCCCCGAGAATTCATAGACGCCCGGCGCGATTTCCTTTGCCACAAGGCCGTTCTTGTCATGCTCATCCTCGATGTCGCCGAAAATCTCCTCCACGAGATCCTCGAGCGTCACGAGTCCCGCCGTGCCGCCGAATTCGTCGACCACAACCGCCATCGAGCGTTTCTCGCTAAGCAGTCTTTTCATCATCGTGTTGGCCAACAGCGTCTCGGGCGCATAGAGCACCTCCTTGATGTGCTCTTTCCAGTCGGAATCCGGATCGAAGAGTTCCGACACATGCACGTAGCCCACCACGTTGTCGATATCCTCCTTGTAGACCACTATCTTGCTCCGGCCGGTCGACGTGAAGAGATCGGAGAGTTCCTGTCGTGTCGTGTCGTCGATATCGATCGCCACGAGTTCGTTTCGCGGGATCATACAGTCGCGGAGTTGGGTGTGAGAGAAGTCGAGCGCGTTGTGAAACATCTTCACTTCGCTCTCCACCTGCCGGGCCTCCTCGGGATTTTCGATGATGTCGATCTTAGTGTCGAGATAATCATTGAGATCGCGAATCGAAAGAAGTCCCAGTCCGGTGTGTTCGCTCTTGATCCCTACCAGCCGCATCAGCATTTTCGACACCCACGACGTGAAGGCTGCGATGGGGTAGAGCAGGATATAGAAGAAATAGATCGGAAGCGCAAATACTTTAAGCGATGTGTTCGGGTTGATGCGGAACACCGATTTAGGAATGAATTCACCCGTGAACAGGATGACCAAAGTCGATATCAGGGTCTGCAGAGTGAGGATCACACCCTGGTTTGAGGAAATATGTTCGGCAATCCACGGCTCGAGCAATGCTGCCGCTCCCATACCGTAGATGACCAGCACGATGTTGTTGCCGACAAGAATTGTGGAGATGAAAAACTCCTCGCGCGAGTAATAGCGCGAGATCAGCCTGTTGGCCCAGCCCCCTTTCTGGTTGTCGAGACCCACTCTCACGCGGTCTGCGGTGATGAATGCGATCTCCGTGCCCGAGAAGAAGGCCGAGAGTATGAGCGAGACTATCGAGAGTATCAGCCAGGAGGTGAGGGTCATTGATTTGCTTTTTTTAGTTGAAGGGGAGTGGTGGAATTCGACGGTTTGTCAGACGCTGCAGGGTCTGCTGTTGCCCGGGCAGGCTCGGGGGATGGTGCCGGGGCTGACTGAGGCGTGGAGGCTGCCGGTGTCTGAGAGTCTTCCGCTTGATTGGTCTCCTCAGTCGTTTCTTCGGCCTGTCCCTTCGGTCCGTCCGAAGGCTGGAAAGCCGATGTCGGGAAGATGCCAGACACGCTGCGCAGATTGTAGCGCGTCAGTTGTTCGTTGGAGTCAAATCCATATCCTTCGAGTATCTGGTTCGGCTGCTCGATATGGATAAATGAATCCGAATAGAGTTTGTGGTGTCTCTGGTCCCAGAAGAGTTGCGAGGTCAGGAAGCGTTTCCCGTCGGTATTGGCTATGTCGACATGGCCGTCGAGCCGCCAGAGTTGACTTTGCTTGAAGTAGATGGCCGAATCGGCCGTGATGGTCGCCTCGATGTTGAGTTGCGGGTCATATTTCTCCAGCCACAGTCCTTCGGGAAATTTCCAGTATGGCTTTTCTATCTCGTCATAGACATACCACACCGGGGTCGTGATCTTGAATTTCGTAATGCCTGAGTCGGAGACGAGTGTCTCGACATCGCGCGTCATCATCGTCGGCAGCAGATCGGCATCGGCATTGCCGACACCCACACGGTCCTCCTCCTTGCATCCGACGGCCATCGTCATGGCCACGAACGCTCCAGCCACTATCAGCAGTCGCCTCACGTCAGTCGTTTTCCGGGGGTTAACGCAGTTTGCTCTGGAAGAACCACACGGCGTTGAAGTTGACTCCCAGATTGATCTGGAAGTAGTTTTCCTTCAGGAGCGCCACCGGAGTCGCCTGGCGGTTGTGATATTCCAGACCTAAGTTGATCACGGTCTTTGAGCGCAGGGCGGGGAATCCGAAACCGGCTGTCACGCCCCAGTCGCGCACATGATTGTTGTCGCGCACCACCATGTAGTCACGGTTGTAGAACGCGCCCAGACGGTAGGCGATCCTCTTCAGGTAACTGCCGCGCAGACTGGGAATGATCGAACCGCCTACGCCGATCTTCCAGCGGTCGGCCAGATGGGTCGAAGTGAAGTTTTCGAGCTGGGTATATTTGGCTTTGCTCCAGGGCTGGAAAGTGAAGTCGGCCTCCACGTGGATACGGTCGCCGCGGTCGTAAGCGATACCGGCGCCCCAGGTCTCGGCCTGCTCGAAGTTATTCTTTAGTTTCACCTCTCCGGGGGCTATCACCTCTGGAACGGTAGTGGTCGATGTGGTCTGAAGATATTTGGTGATATAGGTTTTTCCGAGGAACGATTTCTTGGGCGCGTAGGTCACGCCGAGCACGATACGGTCCACCCGGTTCCACTGAATGGCATACTGAGCACCGAAGAGCAGCGAATAGTCTCTCACCTCCATCATCTGCTCGAAGATGGCGGCTGTGCCCCCGCTCTGGGTGGCATAGACATCATTGACGATGTTGCCGAAAAGGTAGCCGACGTTGGCGCCGATCGAGAGATTTTTGATCGGCTCGAGACCGATGCCGAGATAGAGATTGTTGATTCCGCCGGTTCCCTTGTGTGTTGCCACACCGTTCGATATGTCTGAACCGAACGAATAGCCCACGCGCGAATAGGGGACAAGACCTGCCGACATGCCGATCCATTTTTTGATAGGCACCTGCATGGTGATATACTGAAGCGAGCCGCCCCAGTCGCTGTCGCGCCCTCCCGCATCCTCGCGGTCATAGTAGAGCAGATCGAAGCCCATGTCGAAGATGAATGTCATCGAGTCGCAGGCAGAATATGACGCTGGGTTCATGGCATTGATCTGACGGCCCGACCGCATGGCATAACCGGTACCGCCCATCTGGTTTTGGGCCGACGAGGCGTTGTCGCCGAGTATACCGTAGCCGTAGCGCGAGTAAGGCGATGTGATCTGCGCCTCCAGAGGGGCGGGAAGCAGCATGGCCGCTATGGCCACCGCCATCGCAAGCAGAGTCTTTTGTATCTTGATGTCGAGATCAGTTATTTTCATTATATAGGAGTATTCTGTTTAAACCTTTGCTCACGAGATGCTCGTCAACCACCACCGGAAAGTCGCAGATCGACGCCAGATGATGACCGCATCCCCCGCCGAGCACCACCACAGTCTCCGGACTGAGCCGGCGACGGTAGAATTCTATCGACGCAAGCACCGAGTAGACCGCGCCGAGCGCTATCGCCTCGCGGGTGCTTTGTCCGAACAGGCGCTTGCACAGCTGAGGCATGTTTTCGGGAAACCCTACCAGCGGCAGACGGGCTGTGAATTCATGAAGAGCCCTGAGTTCCATAGAGATGCCGGGCGCGATATTGCCTCCGCAATAAACTCCGTCGGGAGTGACGATGTCATAGGTGACGGCAGTTCCGGCATCCACCACCAGGATCGGTTTGCCCTGATGTTCGCTCCATGCGCCGACGGCAGCCGCCACACGGTCGGCTCCGAGCGTAGAGCGTGTGGAATATTCCACTTTGATCGGCAGAGGGGTGTCAGGAGTAAGTCTCATCGCGTGGCGCGTCATGTGACACAGCCGCCTGAGCACGTCGACATCCTCGCGCGACACCGAGCAGTAGATCGCTCCCGAGAGTTTCCTCTCGCCCACAAATGCCGAAAGTTTGGCAGGGGTGAGTTGAGGCTCCATTATGAATCCCTCGGTTGTCTCCCCCTCCCAAAGCGCAAGTTTTGCCTCGGAATTTCCTTGGTCGATTGTGAGATAGTAACCCATTTGGCGGATTTTTCGGGTGCAAATTTACTAATTAACTCTCACTTTTCCCAAAAGTCAAGGCTTTTTTTCGCTGCGGGTGAGCATTATGGCTGTGTAGACCGTGAGGACACCTCCGGCCATTGTGAAGGCTATCCAGTCGTTGCCGCGCACGGTGAAGATGAACACGGCGCCCGTGATGAAGATCAGCGCCGTCCAGAGTTCCATCCTGACAAGACGCTTCACTCTCAGCGGTTGCTCCTTCACCGACGGCCTGATCAGTCGCCCGACCAGTATCAGCAGTGCCCCGAGGGCATAGATCCATCCGTAGCCGCGGTGGGTGGGAATATAGGAGATGCCGACTCCGAAAAGCGGCATCGCGGTGGCTGCCATGACGAGTAGCAGTCCTGTGTTGACGGCGGCTGCCGAGGCAACCCGCCGGGTCGAGTCAGTCATATTCAGACAGGGAATATTTGGGTTTTAATTGATGATTGACATCGGTGTCACTCGATGATGTAGACATCTTCGTCGGGACGCTGCATGTGATGTTCCTCGCGCACGATCCGTTCCATCGTCTCGCGGTCGCGGTCGAGCTGGCGGTTGAGTTGCCGGTAGTAGATCAGCGTGTCTGTCGCCTCGGAGATACGGGCGTTGAGTTCCTCGATCTGACGCTCCTGCTCAACCGATTTGACGAGCGAATTCTCGTTGAAGAACAGCACGACCGCTGCCACTCCGAGCGACGCTACAAGCGTCAGCGAGATGTAGCGTTTACTCCATTCGTGAAACTCTTTATAGGTCATGTCTAACCGATCGGATTAAATAAGTAGAGAGGGACACGCCGCAGCGTGCCCCTCACAGTGATGGGTTGATTTTAGTTTTTGGGGGTCTCGTCGATGATGAAGTTGTCCACCATGGCGGTCACGTGGTAAGTGCCGCTGACGTTCTGGTAGTTGTCGAAGGTGATGTCGAACTCGAGGCGCGATGCACCCGAGAGACCTGCGGTCAGGTCGAGATCGCTGATCTTGATCTTCTCGATGACAGATCCGAGTGCGGTCTTGGGTGTCACGACGTTGTCGCCGGAGATCGACGACGTGTAGCCGTTTGAGTCAAACTTGACGGGGAGTTTGTCGATCATCAGGTCGAGCGGCTGCATGTTCTTGTCGTAGCAGGCATCCTGGATTCTGATCGACAGAGTGTGGGAGATGCCGGTCGAGGTGGCTTCGTCGATCGAGTTGGGGGTGAGCACGAAGTTGTAGATGTTCTGCTCGCCACCCTTGTAGATGTAGGGATCTGATGATGTTCCGCCATCTTCGGTCTCGAGTGTGGAGGTCGTCGTGCCGAAAAGCAGGAGCGATGTCGGGATGACCTTCACCTCATAACGGTTGTTGATCGTATAGGAGATCTGGAACACGGGCCAGAAACTTCCGTTCCACACGCGGTTGGAGTAGCGGGCGAGAAACTTCGAGAAGACATACTGCGACGCAACGTTGATCGGGGTGATGTCGGTGCCCTGCATCTTCATGAAATAGTAGTCGGCTTCGACTTTCATTTCGGGCAACTGGAAATTGAGTGCGCTGAAGTTCTGCGCCAACTGGAGGCTCGACACTTCGATGTTCACATTGCCTTTGGTGTAGTTGAAGTTGAAGGTATAGGATGGGGGTGTGGTGGAGACAAACGACTGGTTGGTCTCAAGATCGGTGACATAGTTGAGGCAACTGCTTCCACCGTAATTGGCAGTGCCTTTCTCCTCCGACTCCGAGTTGCCCAGACAGGACGAGAGTGTCATGGATGCTGCTGCAAGGATGGTGAGGAGTGAGAGCATGGATTTCATTTTGTTAAGTGTTTTCATAAGTTTTACATTCCTAATAACGCAGACTGCCGGTCAATATTGTAAAACCGTTATTATTTCAGTGTGATTTCGGCCGCGACAGGAGTGTCGGCCGACGACCTTCCTACAGCCATCCGGTAGACGCCGGGACGGGTGGTCATGCGCCCTTTTACGGGATCGAAAGTGGCGAATGTCTCCGGTTCGAGCGTGAAGGTGACATTGACGGTCTCACCTGCCGGGATTCTGACGCGGCGAAGTGCGCGCAAGTTCTTCACCGGGCCTGCCGGATCGATAGGAGTGGACATATACACCTGCACCACCTCGTCGCCATCCTTCAGGCCTGTGTTGCTGACTGGCACAGTCAGGGTTACGGTATCTGATGTGGCAGCCTCGGCTGTCGAGAGAACGGGGGTGCCGTAACTGAATGTGGTGTAACTCAGGCCGTGGCCGAAGGGATAGAGCGGTTTGCCGCGGAAATAGCGGTAGGTGCGTCCCGCCATCGAGTAATCCTCGAAGTCGGGCAACTGGCTGTCGTCATGATAGAACGTCACCGGGAGCCGGCCTGCGGGGTTGTAGGCGCCGAACAATACGTCGGCCACAGCCTGTCCGCCATCCTGGCCGGGATACCACGCCTGGAGTATGGCCGAGCAGAGCGAGTCTTCCTGTGCCAGTCCGACAGCCGAACCCGAGCAGTTGACCATCACCACCTTCTTACCGCTGTCGACGAGTCGCTTGATCAGGTCGCGCTGCACCTTCGGAAGTTCTATCGTCTCGCGGTCGCCGCCACGGAATCCGGGCATCGAAACCTTCATCTCCTCACCCTCGAGCGCGGGTGAGATGCCACCTGCGAAAATCACGATATCGGCATCGCCGGCATCGGCCGTCTCGCGCAGCGGGGTGCTGACATCGAATTTCAGCGACGCTATATCGGCGCCGTGACCGTAGCGCAGTTCTATCTCGTGCTTCTCTCCCGCACGGGCCGGGAGCATGTGAGATGCCTTGTTGTCCGACCGGCCACCGCGTTTGCGGGTCGCCACGGTCTTTCCGTCTATGATCAGCGTGACGTCGTCACGGCCAGCCTCGAAACTGATCAGATAGTCCTCATCCTCGGGGATGAGGAGCGTGCCTTTGTAGACGGCGCTGAAATCGGTCAGGTCGACTCCGGGCGCAAACACCGTGGCGCCTCCGGTCGACAGATCGAGCGGCGTGGTATAAGTCGCCTCGGCCACAGGCTTGCCGGGTGTGGCGTCATTATAATATGTGGCTTTCAGGCCACCGTCGAACGCATCGAAGCGCGACACCTTCTGGGCGCTGATCACGTGGTCGCACCCGCGGCGATATTCCACGTCGGGCAGATAGGACCGGATGCCGTCGAGTATCGTGGTCGACCGCGAGGGTGTACCCGCATAGTTGCCGCGCTGCATGATCGAGTCGGTCGCATTCGGACCCATCACCATTACTTTCACCTTCTTCGAGGGATCGAGCGGCAGGATTCCGTCATTCTTGAGCAGTGTCATCGATTTGCGCGCCATGTCGAGTGCCAGTTGACGGTGAGTCTGTGTGTCGACATCCTTTTCGGGCGTCAGTGAGTTCCAGGGTACGTCGGGTGCGGCGTTGATCTCGCCCAGACGGAAACGGGCCTCGAGCAGACGCATCACGGCCGAGTCGATCGCCGCTTCGGTGATCAGACCCTGGTCATAAGCCTTGCGAAGGTTTTTCAGCAGCGGGCCACACTCGAGGTCTGTCCCCGATAGCACTGCATCGCTGGCCGCCTCGGCCTCGGTGGCGTGGGTATGGTGGGCCCAGTCCATGACGAAATCGCGCAGGGCCCAGCAGTCAGTCACGATAATCTTGTCATATCCCCACTCTCCGCGGAGTATCTGCATCAGCAGCCGCTTGTTCGAGCAGCAGGGTTCCCCCTCGAAACGGTTGTAGGCACACATCACCTGCTCGACTCCCTCGTCGACAAGTGTCTTGAATGCCGGCAGATAGGTCTCCCACAGGTCGCGCTGATCGATATCCTTGGCGTCAAACTGATGGCGGTTCCACTCGGGGCCGCTATGCACCGCATAGTGCTTCGCCCCGGCCAGAGTCTTCAGATATTTCGAATCGCGATCGCCTTGCAGACCGCGCACCACCTGTGCACCGATCAGGCTGGTCAGATAGGGGTCCTCGCCATAAGTCTCCTGGCCGCGGCCCCAGCGCGGATCGCGGAAAATGTTGACATTCGGAGTCCAGAACGACAGACCCTGATAGCGCTTGATGTCGCCCTCGTTGCGGAAGCCGTTGAATTTGGCGCGTGCCTCGGTCGACACCATGTCGAAAGCCTCGCCGATCGCCTCGGGGTCGAATGTGGCAGCCATGCCGATCGACTGCGGGAGAACCGTGGCGACACCGGCGCGACCCACACCGTGGAGCGCTTCGTTCCACCAGTTATATGACGGTATTCCCAGACGTTCCACTGCGGGCGACACGTCGAGCATCAGAGAGATTTTCTCGTCGAGTGTCAGGCGGGGCAGAAGTTCCTCGGCCTGCTGACGTGCAGTCGGCTCGGCGGCATTCATCGCCAATGCCGTGGTGATGGCAAAAAATAGAGCGGAAATTGATTTTCGGTTTGGTTTCATGGTATATTCGACTTTGTGTGACAAAATTAACTAAAACTGTCGAAAAAAGCAAATTTCGCCGTTTTAAACCTCATTTAATAAGTGTTTTAGCATGGAAAAACCTTATTGTTAATGCTACAATATTAAAAAAACTTAATTTTGATAAAATCATTTGGCTGTTTTCGAAATTGAAATTAATTTTGCACTTGGAAAGAAACACACCATAGTTGCAAATATTCCTTTCACTGTAATAGCAATTTTACACACTTTGATATTTTCAGACTCCACTTTGTCTATAAAGAGGACTAAGGACTGAAAGGCAACCCTTCGGATGCGCGGTCGCGACGACATCACACCGATCGAACAATGGTGTAGTGTAAGTATGATATAATCTCTACATTGACTTGCATTATAGTTAGAAATGCAATGCCTTTTGGCTTTAGTCCGACACCCCTTGACGAAAGGCGTAGCGGACTTTTTTATTTCCCCCCTTATCTGCCCTGACAATCACATTACCTGTTGTTCCGCCCGCTGACCACTAAAAAATCGTATGGACACGCCTCCGGCACATATCACAAACTGCCCATTTTCACAAGAGTAGTTTTGCCGGGAAGTCACGATTATCGGGATATTGTATGGACGTGCCTACGGCACGTATCATAAGCGGTTAACAAGCAGAAGCCAACCCATCCCTCGCCACTTACTTATCCTCCGCCGCACAACGAAAAAAAGGTCGAAGACCTTCAATGTCGCGTAGTCCCACCTTAAGCGGACGATTTCACTACCAAAGCACAATCGGCGTTGCGCAACCCTTGTGCGTAGGTGGTGTTAGTCCACACAGCGTAAAATTGATCGGAACTTCTCAACATATCCAATCTCAAATAATACAAAATGCACTCTTGACTTAAAATTCCCTCTCGTTATTAATAAAAGTGTATGAAAAAAGGTGTTTTTCATATTTTTTTGTAATTTTGCAATAGACTCACGCCGTGTGTCTTCCAAGAAAGGAAGCGTGGCGGGAGGTAAATAAAAATAAAAGGCGTTTACTCGCGCTTTATTCTTGCTGAATAAAATCGCCAATTTTTACAGCTGTCAAGAATATTGCAAAGTGGACGCTCACGGGTATGTATTTACCTATCCGGGCTCATTCTGTGCCATAATCGGCATAGAGTGGGTTTGGGGTATTAACATATCGGCGTGAGTATCTGCGTTGTTATTTGACAGCAAGGTGTTTGGCGATACCTATTCAGCAAATAGCAACGGTACAGATGCCCGCGATTATGTGGCCAATATCAGGGAGTCTCAACCTTCAGTCATCGTAGACCACGACTCAGTGAAAATCCGCTCACGCTTCTCCCCCTCCCTCCTCCACTCCGGCTTCCCCACCCGATAGTGATTTACACTATACCCTTGGAATAAATAAGTAGTAGGCGGGGACAATGCGAAATATTGTTCCCGCCTATTTATAGACTTTCGGACCTAGTATACCGTTCACTTCGGTACAGACAACCCTTATTTTATAAGAAGTTTCTTGCTCTTTTCTCCTTGACGGACTATATATACACCTTGGGGAATATTTTCCAATGATTTTCCTAAAGACATTCCCTTCAAATCGAAAACCTCATAAGGGAGAGAATAGTTTATCTCATTTAGGACTTCATCAATTTTCGAGTCGCCTGTCAGATCATCAATAATGGAGGAAAACATTGACCACTCCTGATTATTGGCATACACCTCCTTACAACCAACCGGAACATGTAAAGTGGCTTTTTTGACAATCCACTCGACAGTGGTAAGTTCAGGCGGTTCCTTAGAGTAGATATCTACACGCTCAAGACTTTCTAAACCCTCAATCCTTACGATCTTGGTTGAAGCACTCATTGAAATAAATCGGAGGTTATCACACGAACTAAAATTACATATTTCGACAGAAGTGGGAGTTGCGATGGACACTAATGATTCACATCTTTTCCAGATATCAATGTCATCGATTCCTTCAGGAACCACAACGTCAGTTACCTCGTTACCGTTTAAGGATAAATACCAGGTAGAATTGCCGCATAGTCCTATACCCGACCAGGACAATCTAAAAAACGCGTCAAGATCAGATATGTGAATTGTCGGTATTAAAGGATAAACGGCTTCGGATAATACACTTTCTGTTTCCTTCAGGGATGCGGGAATCGTGACGGAACCCAATCTGTAGGTATACGAGAATGCCTGCCCTCCAATAGCCTCAACTCCTTCCGGAATTACTATCGATTTCAATGACTTACAATTATGAAAACAGAACGCCGGAATCGAAGTAATGGCTGGTGGAAGTTCAATTGATTCTAAGGATTCGCAACCATCGAACATCTTTTCTGACAACGACGTCAGGCTCATGGGGAGCGTAACATCCGCCAGAGAGGAGCAGTATCTGAAAGCACCCTCTCCAATGGATGTTACACTATTAGGGATAAAGACTTTTGTGAGATTTCCGCATTGAGAGAATGCTCTTTCTTCTAATGCCACTACCGGATAATCCACTCCTTTATAAGCAACCCTCTCCGGAATAATTGCTACTTTGATAAGGGGGCGATCATAGTAATCCTGTTGTCTGATAGAGGCGTTGCCTGTTTCTGTATCGACACTATAGCAGATGTCATCCACGTAGACATATTCAACCTTTGCAAATATGGTGAGGGGTACCATGCAAAGGAGCAGAGTCAGTAGACTCTTGAATGATTTTACTAACATAGGAAACTATTTTTTTACGGCCCAGCAGTGTGGATTAAACAATTTGAGGATGAATGGCTTCTTCGGGCATTTGCGTTGGCTGAAATATGTAGGGTTATTACCCTCATATCCGCAATACGGACATTTGTACTTGTACATTGAACTGAAAAGTCCCATAATTATACGTGTGCCGCCGGGCTCCCCTCTTTGGCATAAGAGTATTGAAACAAAAAAGCGTGAGAGCCATACTTGTTGCCCGTTCCGCTTTCTGAGGCCCTGGAATTGCCCATCACTGTAGAACGAGCAAACATACAGAAGCCTCACGCAGAATATGCCAATATGACAACATATGACGCTCACGCGTCAGAAGTTGCAGTTATTCACATATCCACAAGGCATCTACTGTTTGCTGCATTCTTGACAGTGATTGAAATTTTCCAGGTTTCAGAAAGCCAAGAAAGAGCGTCGAGTAAACGCTTTTTCAAAATGTCAGCATCCCGCCGCTCAAACCCCGACCGGGCTTCTGCGTTGCGGTCTGCTTTGGCAAAGGTAGTAAAAAATTATCAGATAAATTGAGTTTGTCAACAATTTTTTCGATTTCTATCATCAATGATAATAGAATCCATGATCCATGTTACGAACAGACATACGATTGCCTCGAAAGAGGACATAAGTCACGCAAAAAGTTTAAAGTATTCCTCCCCGGCTCACAAGGCCGGGGTTTCGTATTTGGTGTTGTATATTTTCTTCTGTTTCATTATCTTTGTCATTCGAACAGACGTTATAAAAATTTCTCTAAGAATGAAGATAATATTATTCGGATACTGATAGTTTAAAGAAACGAGAATGACAACCGACGAATATGTTGGTAATTATCTGGAACTAATTTGGGAGAATAAGTATGCTTAATAAAAAACAAAACCCGATAGCTTGATATACAGGGGCTACCGGGATTCAACACTGCAAA
>CAMWGM010000003.1 GCA_947173755.1 uncultured Muribaculaceae bacterium | reverse complement strand
CGGCATACGAGATGTAGAGAGGTCTCGTGGGCTCGGAGAGGTGTATAAGAGACATGTAGTGCATGGTCTCGAAGCCACCGAAGTTTCCCTGGGGATGAAGCACGGGACGCTTCTGGGGATCATACTTGTGGAATTCGTCGTTGAGTTCGTCGTTCCAACCTTTTTCGTTACCGTTGCTCCACCAGATGATGGAAGGATGGTTGACATCGCGTTCCACCATCTCGCGCACGAGTTTGCGGCCATTGATGGTCTCATGTTTGCCGTGCCAGCCGGTGAGTTCGTCCATCACATAGAGGCCGAGCGAGTCGCAGATCTCATAGAATTCGGGGTCGGCGGGATAGTGGGAGAGACGCACGGCGTTCATGTTCATCGACTTGATGAGATTCACATCCTCGAGATTTTTTTCGCGGCTGAGTGTACGGCCTGTCTCGGGACGGAAACTGTGGCGGTTGACACCGCGGATATTGACTTTCTGTCCGTTGATATAGAGACAGTCGCTTTCGCGCACCTCGATGGTGCGGAAACCGAATTTCTTGTTTTCCTTGTGGAGCACTTTGCCGGAGGCATCGGCGAGCGTGAATTCTGCCTTGTAAAGATTGGGAGTTTCAGCGCTCCATGTGGCAGGCTGATTGACCTTGAATTCAATCCTGCCGTCGCCGGCACCCTTGCGGATGTCGCTAACGCTTTCGGCAACTTTCTTGCCGTTCTTATCGGTGATTACAGTGGTGATTTTGCCACCTTCAACAGGCATACTCAGTCTATAATCGGCATTGAATGTACCGTCAGCCTTGGCATCGATAGCGATATGCTTGAGGTTGAGGGCGGGACGAGCCTGCATGAAAACGGGACGCCAGATTCCGCCGAAGTTCCAGTAGTCGGCACGACGCTCGGCGAGATTGACACCTGCGTTCTCGCTCTCTTTTGCCACGGTCACTTCGAGACGGTTTTTCTTGCCGGGGCCGAAGAACACACGGTCGCTGACATCATAGATGAAGCGGTAGAAGCCACCCTGATGTTTCGAGCCGGCCTTACGACCGTTGATCAGAACATCGGTATCAGTCATGGCGGCTTCAAATACGAGTTCTATCTGTTTGCCACGCCAGTCCTCGGGAAGTTCGAATTCATATTTATAGTGTCCCTTCTCGTCGGCGACACCTTCGGGGAAGGCTTTGCCGTAGAACTTCATTCCATACTGATAGTTACCGAAACCCTGAAGTTCCCAGCAGGAGGGTACTCCGATTTTGGTCCACTTGCCCGAATTGTTTCCATCGGTACACATGAAATCCCATTCGACCATGTCGTCACTTCCCGTTCCGGAAAGATACTGACGCTCGGTGGTCACGCTCTGAGCCATCATGCTCATTCCCGCCAGAAGAGAGAAGAGCGTGGCAAAAGTTTTTTTCATCGTATTTTATTGATTTAATTTATTCTGAGTAAGGTTAATATCATTTGAGAGGGCTGAACACAACTTTAAGTTGATGTTCGCCCGGAGTGATGGCATATTTCTTAAGCACACCCGGCCCGCAACTGCTGTTGCCGAGACCGAGCACGGCTGCATCGAGGTTGAGATAGACTTTGCCGCTCGGTTTGAGATCGCAATCATGGGAGACAGATGTCAGATCGGCCACTGAGTATGGGAGAGCCGAAGCCGAGATCAGATCGCTGGCGGCTGTCACCTGCAGACCTTTGCCGGCGTTGTCGGTCAATGCTATTTCGGCCACTGACTCAAGATTGCCTGAATCCTGAGGACGGGGATAGTGGACATACATGTCGGCCACCTTCGCATTCCAGCGTCCGACCGACGAGGCTTCGAGACGGTCGGGATAGTTCTCAACCGGTCCGTATCCGAGCCATTCGACATTGTCGAATGAATTGTCGATAACGAACACACTTCCAAGTCGCGGTAATTCAGGCAGGGAGCCTTTCGGCGAATATGTCTGTGTGAGTTCAACAATTCCGTCAGGGTTGACGGTATAGACACTGCTGACCTCGATGCTTCCGTCGAGATATGAATATTTCTGCTCTACATTGACTACGAACTTGCCACCGAGTTCCTTCCAGTCGAGTCTCGAGACACTTACCGAAGGGGAGTCGATTTTGTTTCGGGTCCAATCTTTAGCGAGCCAGTTACCGAAACTCTTGTCGTTGTCAGTCGGTGCGCGGAAAGCCCGGAATGCTGATCCTTCGACAATGCGCTTGCCGTTATAGGAAAGCATGTTCAGGTTGCCGTCTGCCCGGTTCCATGCGATCGCAAATTTCTTGCCTTCGAGAGTAAGCGCTTCCGCGGTCTCCTCAACCTTAAAGCCGTCCACAGTCAGACCGACAGGTTTTCTGACAGCCTTGAGGAGATCGGGATTAAGAGCGAGTTGGCGCATCACCACTTCATGCCCGGCGTCGGCCCAATCAGTCTGTTCACGAAGTGTCACTGACACGTCGAGGCGCAGATCAGCATCTGAAGACTTGAGGGAGGGTATCTTCACTGTCGCGCTACCCTCCTCACCGGGAGCAAGCGCCGGCAGAGCGAGATTTACAGGCTTGCCTTTCTTTCCGTTGATCACGGGAGTGACAGAGCAATTGTAACCGGAAAGATCGATATGATGATTGCGGTTGACAAATACGATGCTGACCGTACCCGTAGCAGGGTCAAACGAACCGAGACTGATACCTATAGGAGCATATACAGTTTTCACCTCAAAATATTTCGGATTGAGCGATCGGTCGGCAAAGATCACACCGTTCATACAGAAAGCCTTGAGATTGGGTTTGTCGCCAAAATCACCTCCGTATGCCAGTTCGGTCTTCCCGTCCTTGCGGGTGTGGAGAATACCCTGGTCAACCCAATCCCAGATAAAACCACCGGCCATGCGGGGATTGCTGTAGATTTCCTCCCAGTACTCTCCGAAATTACCCATTGCGTTACCCATAGCGTGGGCATATTCACTCGTGAGTACGGGACGGTCGTCGTTATCGCGCTGCGCGATTGAGAGCAGACGTTCCCAACGTGCATTTTCTGCACGTTCCTTATCGTCACCCTCCTTGATGCCCGGATTGAGGTATTCTGCCTGAACGCGGGGATAGAAACGACTGATGATATCGACTGTAGCGGGATCCGGGGCACCGTCGACACCCTGCGCACCTTCGTAATGCACCGGACGTGTGGGGTCGAAGTCGTGAAGCCAAGCCGAAATTGCGGCGAAGTTGGGGCCGTAGCCGCTCTCGTTACCCATGCTCCAGAAAACTACAGAAGGATGGTTCTTGTCCCGTTCGGCCATACGGACCGCACGATCGAGGAACGCCGCATGCCAGTCAGGAGTACTTGCCAGTGTGCCTCGCAGTCCATGTTCTTCAATATCGGCCTCATCCATGACATATATTCCAAGCGAATCGCAGAGTTCATACCAGCGGGGATTGTTGGGATAGTGACTCGTGCGAACTGCATTGATATTCGCCTGTTTCATAAGGCGTATGTCCTGAATCATGCGTTCCTCGGTCATGACACGCGCGGTCAGCGGGTCATGCTCATGGCGGTTGACGCCTCTAAATCTTATTGGCTTGCCGTTGACAAGCACCTGACCGTTCTTTACCTCGACACTTCGGAAACCGACCTTACTCGTAGCGTTCTCGATGACGTTGCCCTGAGCATCGGTCAGTTGAAGAGTCAGATCGTAGAGTGACGGGGTCTCGGCGGTCCAGGTCTTGGGACTGCTGACGAGATGGTTGATGCGACCGAGTTTACGGGGTCCGCGCTGCGGATACCATTCGTTCATGACCGACGCTTTGTGGTCGAGATCAAGAATTTCATTGATTACTATTGTGGTATCAAACACTTCGTTGCCGGCGTCCGAAAGGATGACATTCAGGCGGTAATCTGTTCCGCGTTCACCGTTATAGACTGCGAAAAGCGGATCGACCTGAAGGGTGAAGTCCTTGTAATCGGCATCGGGAAGTGTCCGGACAGTAAAGTCGCGCAGTCTTACGTCGGGAGTGTGGAAAAGCGTGATGTCGCGATGGATGCCGGCGAAACGCCAGAAATCCTGATCTTCCAGATAAGATCCGTCACTATATTTGTAGACCTCGACTGCAATTTCATTCTTTCCCGGGTGGAGATATGGTGTGACATTAAACTCCGAAGGTTCCATGCTGCCTTGGGAATAACCCACCATCTTTCCGTTGATCCAGACATAGAACGCACTCATCGCGCCGTCGAAGCGCAGAAAGGTCTGTCCTCCCTCGAGCCATGAGGACGGCACTTCGAAACTGCGCCGGTACTGTCCCGTCGGGTTGCGCTCGACAAATGCAGTGAAGTTCTCCTTAGGTGTGTCTGTCACATAAGGAGGATTGATCTTGAAAGTATATCCCGCCGAGGCGTAGATGGGTGTTCCATATCCGTTCACTTCCCACACTCCGGGCACTGCGAGTGTAGCCCATCCGGAATCATTGAATCCGGTTTTCTCAAAACCTTCGATGCGTCCATCCGGAGTGGGCGACCAGTGGAAGCGCCAGTCGCCGTTGAGACTGATCGACCGGTCACCTTTCTTCTCGCCGAACGGGATGAAAGCGGCGCGGGCCGGCTCCCGGTTGATCTGAAGTATATGATGGTTTTCCCAGTCATGATTTTCGCGCGCCTGACCTGAGGAGGCTAACGATGCCCCGATGAGAAGCAGACATGAAAGTATTCTGTGCATTGGAATAGAGTGGGTAGGAATGTTTATTACTGTACTTCGAGAGAGTCGAAACCAACTCCGCTGAGATCGGGAGCGGAGATGATGAGACGATATGTTCCGGCATTGATGTAACCACCTGTAGTGGTTGAGAGCATCCGCCACTTCTCGGGTGTATCAGGAAGTGTGATAGTATCGTTTTTGAGAACTGCACCGTTAGGAGCGATCAACTGCATATTTACAGGCACCGATTCCTTGTTGAGGTTGACAAACTTGAACCGCAGAGCGTAGATCTGCGCCAGGCCGGTCGAGAATGTCCATTCGATGCTGCCTTTGCCGGTGAAGAAAATGCCCGTCTGTTTCTTAAGTTCTTTCTTTTCAAATTTACCGTGACATTCCGCGTCTTCCGCCTCATAAGTAGCGGCTGCGCGTGCATTTTCATCCTTCGGCAACATGTCGGGAGTCATTTTCTCCACAACCTTTCGGTCAGCATCTTTCCAACTCCATTCTGTAGTGTGGGGAGCAATGCCTGCCTTAGCCTGCGGATCGAGCGATGCGACCGCTATGGCCGAGAGGAGTGCCTGGCCTGCCTTGACCTCGGGGAATGTCAGGTCAAGACGTCCGTCGGTGACATCGACATCTATCACTTTCTTAAGCACTTTGTCATGACCGGCTTCTGCCCAGATGTCAAGATCG
Organism: uncultured Muribaculaceae bacterium; assembly: GCA_947173755.1. Taxonomy (GTDB): domain Bacteria; phylum Bacteroidota; class Bacteroidia; order Bacteroidales; family Muribaculaceae; genus Duncaniella. The sequence goes on along the minus strand of CAMWGM010000003.1, from coordinate 17,246 downwards.
TCGATAACGGTAGTCCCGTTCACTGCCACATCGAAGATGCGGAGTCCCTCGCAGTCGGTACCCTCGCTTCCTCCGGTGCCGTGCCAAGGCTCGATGAAATAGAGTTCAACACGGTAGCGCCCGTTGCTGACCGGCAACGAGTAAGACAGTTTGTGACGACCGAAACGGAATGTCTGCATCAGACCCCAGTCAGCAGTGCCGCGTATCGGGTCGTAGGTGACGCGCTGGCTGGCAAGATAAGGCGACAGTCCTTCGAAATCCTGAGCCCAGGAGCGGGAATAGGTGGTATCGTCCGCTTCCCAACGCTGACCGAATTCGTCGGTATATGCATCGCCGCCACAGTTGATGCGATAAACATAATTATATGAGTCCGCACCTTTCAAAGTGGTAGATCCTTTGTCAACGAGCGAAGCGTATCCGGGTGCCTCGGCGAGATTTTCAAGCACGATGAGATCTTCTGCCACCGGTTCTCCTTTAACATAACCTACTGCACGGAGTACGTTGAATTTTATGTCGGCATCTTTCCACTCGAAATGCGTTCCGATGCCACCTTTCATGCGGCTTCCGAGGAAATTCTCATCAAGCGCGTCATTGTAGAGAAGCACCGAGTCGCAGTTGCTGTAGACCTGGATGGTTGCTTTCCGCGGTGCGTCGAAACGGTTTGGCCACGAATGAGACGAGATATAGACAAACGCATCATCAGTCGGTTTGACATAATTTGCCTTATACATATAATATACGTCGGCCGGTTCTTCCCAGGGGCTGACCAGACCTTTGTAGTTGAACGGTCCCACCTTGTCGATCAGACGGTAAGCCTCGTCGGGCTGCCGGCGTCCCGGATTATCGTGGCTTGAGAAAATCCACTGATAGTGGCCACTGACACTGTCGCGGGCCTCCTCGGCAAGTCGAACCTTGGTCTCCATCAACTGGGTCATGCGTTCCTCGCTCCATGGACCGTGGGGGTCGAATTCACCAGGCTCTGTGTGGAAACCGAGTGTGCGCCACGCGCCATACTCGCCATTGAGCAACTGATTTGGACGAGCAAGTTCCTCATCATATTTATATATGTCGCCACCATAGGTGCCGCTCCAGTTCTGGATGACGTTCCAGTCAGTTCCTTCGCCACCGTTGCAAGTGGTGATGACGCGCATGTCGCGTGCCATGGGGTCCATCTCACGGATAATGTCAGCACACTCGCGGGCAAAGTCGCGGGGAAGGGTGCTCTCGTTCTGCAGACCCCACATAACGACTGACGGAGAATTGCGGCGCTCCTTAACCCACTGACGCAGCAGAGTCTTGAAGTTTTCGCGGAATTCAGGAGTATCATACCACACGTGGGCTGAGAACTGTGGCCAGAAGAGAATTCCCTCCTTGTCCCAGTATTCCTGATAGCGGAGATTATGGGGTTGATGGGCATCACGCACCGAATTGAACCCTGCATTCTTGATCTGCTTGACGCGGGCCGCCACCTGCTCGTCGCTGAATGCATGTGATGCTCCGAACTGATGTTCATACTCACACACTCCGTTGATAAATACAGGTTCGCCGTTCATGAAGAACCTCCCGTCGCCGTCTGCACGCTTAACAGGCCATGAGAAATTCCTTATACCATATGGGGTCGAAACCTCCTCGGTGGTTTTGCCGTTTCGCTTCACCATCGTCGAGAGTTTATAGAGGTATGGATCTGAAGGACTCCAGCGATGCACATCAGCCACGGCAGCCGCTTGTTTCACCAGACGGCTTTCACCCGGATTGAGAACAAAATTCTCCGTGAGCCGGAAGATCTGGCGTCCGTCGGCATTGCTGAACTTATTGATGAAATCAAACTCGGCCTTTTCCGATCCGTAGTTTTTGATTTCAGTCTCGATAAAGACAGAGTCGCAGGCAGCATTGTTCCATACATGCACTCCGAACGGCTCGACTCTGACCTCATCGGTCACCTCGAGAGTCACAGGACGGTAAATGCCAAGCGGCTGCGAACCTTCGCTGAAACCCCACTCCGACGAACAGCCACCACACACCCAAGGCATGTCGGCGATCATCTCGGGATGTTCGGCCGTGACCTCAAGCAGGTTGTCTCCATCGAAATTCAGGTAATCGGTGACGTCGAAGGTAAGCGAAGTGCGTCCCGAAGGATGACGGCCCATATCATGGCCGTTCAAGCGGATGCCGGCATAGGTTCCGACACCTTCGAAGTTGATGAAATAGCGTTTTCCGGCTGTCTTGGCGGGCATAGCGAAATGTTTCTGATAAGAGGCTGTGCCGTGCAGGTTGCCGTGAGTCAGTTCGCGGTAGCCGTAATAATCATCCCAGTTATGGGGAAGATTAACCTTATGTTCGGTAGTCTTGTCGTTGCCGAGCATTGTGGTCCAGTCGGCATTGAGATTTGTCAGCAATCGTCGACCCGTAGGGGGAGGCTCGGGGAAACGCACCGAAGAGCGACCCATCGGCTTGCTCGTCGCCACGGCGATTCCACGCTGTTCGGGATTGTTGACAGCACAATAGAAATGATAGACCACCCCGTCATGTTTGACGAGATAACTCTTGTGGGCAAAAAGTTCGTCAAACTGCTTGGTCGGATAGATCAGATCGTCACCTTCCCAGTCATCCCAGTTCACGAGATCATAACTGCAGGCGAACGTGTTGAAGGCTTTGTAACTGCGTGACGGATTGAAAGCCGAGAAATAGAACATCACATAAAGGTCGCCCATCCTGACAATCTGAGCGTCACCGGTTATCGTGCCCTGCGCCTCGTGGGTGAAGACAGGATTTCCCTCATACCGGCGCCATTTGGTCATATTGTCGGAGAGTGCTATACCGATTCGCTCCCCTTTGATACCGGTGGCAGGATTGATGCCTCCGGCGTTATAATACATCATGAAACGTGCGCCGAGTTTCTTCTGCGGATCTTCGTAAATCGTGCTCTTATACTGAGTCAGGGTCTCCCACCATTGCGCATCCTTGTCGTCGAACGAAAGGATAGGTTTCGGGAGCGTGTTCCAGAGATGTGCGCTGCCCGGATTTTCCTTGGTCCAGGCGAGACCGATGGCAAGCGGAGCGTTGACAGCCTCATAGCCTGTGCCTTCTCCGCCGATATATGTCATCCAGCATTTTCCCTTGTACCGGTTGATGGCATATGTGCCGTCCCACTCCATATCGATCAGAGCCGGGAAACCTCCGCGCTGATTGCGGTCCCAGCCTGTGTCGGAGTAAGCGAGCACACGTCCGAGCGTGGTCCACTCAAGCAGGTTGTCGCTCTGAGCAATCCATGTCTCATAGCCGCGACCATCCTGACCTGAACGTCCGTTATATACCACATAGGTCATATACCATTTATCACCTTCGCGGAATACAGTCGGGCAGTCAATCTTGTGATTGTTGTCTGTCGGGGCAACCACAAGACCATATTTATAAGGCGTGCGTGCTTCCTTATAGACTTCCGCCATTCGTTCCTGGCTGACATGGATCTGCGAAAAAGATCCCAACCATCCGGTAAAGGTTACGGCAAAAGCGATCAGGAGTCGTTTCATGAGAAAGTAGTGATGTTTTCGTTATGTATGTGTGCCGGGTGCACACCGGTATTCAGATGTGCACCCGACCTGATTTCAGAGGTATTAATAGAAGAGCCAGTCCATTGTCTCGTCGGCTCCGGCAAGCGCCGCGTTGCGTGGAGCGATCTCGTCGGAAGTGAAGCCGAGCACGAGGGTGTAGCCCTTCGGGAGATTAAGCGAATGATGTCCGGGACCGAAACTGTAGGCATGGATATTGGCGAGCGGCATCTTGTCAAGATGGATCGCGTTGGTCAATACCGGTTCGGCCTGGCCATACTCATTGGCAGTGGCATCTGTCTCGAGTTTGGGAGCCTTGGCATACTTCTTCTGGTCATCCTTGAAGTAACCCACGAGAAGTTTGACAGGCTTCGTGCAGTCAAATTCGATATTGGTGCCATCCTTGCGCTGATTGTCGCCGTTGACCTTGAAGGCTGTCAGACCCTGGAGTTCGGGAGCGAGTCCCACGATCTTCGCGTCAGGCATATTCTCGAGAAGCGCTGCTCCTTCGGTGAGTTTCACACGGCTCAGAGTTCCACCATTGACTTTGACATCAGCATCTGTCAGCGGTTTGATATTGTCAGCCTTATCGGAGATCTTTCCGGCAGCCTTGTCCTTGAGTGTGGCCAGATTTGCTTTGAAATTATCGAGTTCGGCCTGGTAATGCACGGCGAGTTCAGCCCATGTCTTGTTCTTGCCGTCGTCACCGCCGATAGGAATTCGGCGCTGGCTGGTCTGCATACTGTTGGCATAGAGGTATGTGGATTTCGTGCGGTCGACGAGCTGGTTGTAGTAGTCGAGGCTCTCTTCGAGCAGCGGCAGAGCGGCATCTAGATATTTGATATCCTTGCTCCACTGATAGTTGAGCACCTGCTGAGCAGCCTTAACCTTGCGGTCGAAGAAATAAGCGAACAGTCTATATGACTCCATGTCGTTGCTCAGTCGGTCAAACTCGGCCTGATTGCTCTTAACCTTTCCGCCGATGCTTCGGATAGCTGCTACTGCCTTGTCGCCATGCTCGACACATTGTGCGGTGATGTCGAGAGGAAGTTCACCTACATGGGGCTCACCCTTGAATTCTTTTTCTACATACTCGATGAGTTTCTCACCCTCGGGGCCGCAGCTTTCATAGAATCCGGGATAGATGGTATACTTATACGGGTTGACCAACTGGCTCATGAACATACCGAGCAGAAGTGTCTGACGGTTGCCCTCGGTGATTCCGAAACGGCGGAGGAGTTTCGGTGCGATTTCACCTGATTCCTCATATGCCTCACGGATAGCGGCACCCTTGTCGTCCGAAAGTCCGTAGGTACGGGCAAAGCGATGGTTCCAGTATTTGATTTCGTCGTCACGGTCGCGACGGCAGTTCCATGCGTAACGGCCCCATCCTTCATACCAGGTGCTGTCACGCACGAGCTGAAGTTCGCGCTCACCTCCGGCGATACTGTCGGCAGTGTAAGGCCAATCCCAGTAAGAAGCCTGGGGATAGAGATGGAGAGCGTTTGCTCCGTGTATGTCGTGCATCGCCTTGACTGCCTTCTGTGTGAAGTCAGGTGAACTCCAGCGCCAGGGCTCGAGATTTGCGAGAATATGCACGTTGCTGATATGCACGCTACCGAGATCGCTGAGTCCGCGGTGAATTTCCGTCCACGGGCCACGGGGCTCATAGGTGGTCAGCGACTCACCATTATACTTATGCATGGTGTAGAGATTCTTGTAGAGCGGCAGGGCGGCATCCATGACGGCCTTGCAGTCGGTGTCATGGGCACGGAGCAACAACGGGGGTTCGTCGGTGCGGCCCAGTTTCTGCAGACCATCCTTCACACCGGGGATAATGGTTTCGGTGAACCACTGAACATCATCCTCATAGGTATCCATTGCCTCGCCAAGACAAACGAGCAGACCAACGTTGGGATACTTCTCGATGAAAGCGGCGACACTCTTGCGGGTATAATCGCTGATGAGAGGAGTGATCGGACGGTTGCGGTCCTGGGTCTTCAGTCCGTAGTGCTCGGCGAAAGGTTTCGAAAGGAGGATGTTATAGAACATCTGAATGACGAAAATGCCTCGTTTATCAGCCTCGGTGGTGAGGAACGAGAACATTTCCTCATTTTTTTTGAATGTCTCTTCGTCTACCTCCACGGCAAAAGGATAATCATCGAGTTTGACTAGCGAAGCGAAGGGGTGACCGTTCCAGAGATAAAGCGAGTTCATGCGGTTTTCGACCAGCATGTCAAGATACTTGATCCAGAGATCCTTGTCGTAGAACCAGGGGAAGTTTTCGGGAGTATAAGGATACTCGTAGACACCGCGGCCGGGAAGAAGATAAGGCTTTTGGACACCCACGCATGCACCGCGGAGCACCATCTCCGGCGCATCGGTGAATTCTGCGGGCAGATTGTCGAGATTGCCGTCTGTCTCGAGGCGGTCAGCGAGTTCCTGACAACCGTAGATCACGCCCGATCCGTCGTTACCTTTCACTTCAATGATATTGTCGGCGGATGTGATGGTGAAACCCTCTTTCGGGCCTACGCTGTCGGTGGCTTCAGAGAGACGTATCACCTTTGTTCCTTCGGGAGCATCGGCTGCGGCAACAATGTCATATCCCTTGTCGGTAAACGCTTTCGAGAGATGCTCGGCTGCAAATTTCACACGGTTTGAAGCGTCGTCGGGATACTCGATAGCGACACTCTTGCGGGAGCCGCAACTCCACAACAATAATGTGGCGAAGAGTATGGCAAAAATTTTTGACAGGCTTTTCATGAGGTCTGTGGTTGGTGAGAGGTATAGATTTAGGGTTAAACTTCCTTATATTTAATTGTAATCTGACGGTCAGTGTCTATGAAGAGTCGATAAGAGTTGTCGCCGGTCTTCTCCACAGTGCCGTAGTCGGATTTAGGCTTTACTTTCGAACGGAAATTGATGTAGCCTTTTCCCTGAGTGGCTTTCACCTTGATCTCACGCGTATTGACATAGAGCGAGATCTCGCCGTCGGGGGTAGGTACTGTGCCTTCCATCCATTTCAGGCCACCGAGATTGGGGGTGATAGAGAATTCCTCATAGCCCGGTTTCAAGGGTCTGACACCGAGGTAATATTTACCGATCAGATAGATCGGGCTAGCGCCCCACGCATGACAAAGGCTCTTGCCGTAGGGACGGCCATACATCGAAAGATGCTGCGTTCCCGAATCCCCGGGATTATATTTTTCCCAGAACGAGGTGGCGCCTTCGCGCAGCATTCCTCCCCAATAGTCTTTCATCTCGGTGAGCACACGTTCCTGCAGACCCTGGTCGCAGAGCGACTCGAGTTCATAGAAACGCATATATGGGGTAGTGATGGCGGGCACATCAGGATTGAGCATGACGTTGGTCATGACAGATTCAGTGGTCGGTTCGTCGAAATATCCGAAGTTGATAGCAAACATATTGGCAAACTTGTTGACCTGATCGCTCTTCTTGCCGTTCTCCACATTGTGGACGAGGGCCTGCTTCTCTTCATTCCAGAAGGTCGGGATAAGTTTGCCACGCAGATCTGCGGCCAGTTCACCATAAAGTTTGGCATCCTTATCATCGCCCACTATGTCGGCGCAGAGTTTCATAGTCTCGAGACTCTTGCACAGAAGCACCTGCTCAAACGCGAGCGCCCCCTGTTTGCTCATTGGGAAATCTGCCCAGTCGACAAACACCCAGTCGCCGGTCATACCCTCGAGCATTCCGTCCTTATTTGTACGGCTGAGCACATAGTCCATCATGGTCTGCATACGAGGATAGATCTCCTTGACGAACTCTTTATCACCAGTATAGAGATAATAATCATAGATACCGATGAACCAGTAGAGCGTATAGTCCATAATGGTGTTGATATGGGCTGTGACGGGATCCTTTCCGCGCAAAAGACGGGTGGTGCGCTTGACGGTGGGGCTGTCGAAGAACAGATAATAGTTCATCAGATAACTCTGCACTGCATCGCCGCTCCACACCCAGCGGTCACGCTTGATACCGTCGATAAAGAACTCGCGTGTAGTCAGATGCATCGTATAGGCACCGACATCCCAGATCCTGTTTAGTTCGGGATCGCTGCACTTGAAGGTACCACGGTATTCCACCGGTGCATATTCATAGAGCATCGATGCGTCTGCCACATCTACCCCGCTCTCGGGAGCGATATAGACGTAGCGGAAAGCCTTCGTGTTGTCAAGCGTATAATCCTTGTTCCTCTCCGCCGTGGCTGCCGTGGCGAGATCGGTCACTTTATCAGCACCGAATCCGATCTTGTCGAGAGTTTCGCAGAAGTCTATGTCGAGAGCCTCTTCGGGGCTTTCACCATAATATATATTGACATTACCGTTGCCGGTGACATCCTTGAGCACGATTCGTCCGAACGTCTCCTTACCGAAGTCGTAGAGTTTTCCGCCGTCGGCAGTGATTTCCTTGACCGTCACTTTCTCCAGGGGTTCATACTGCAGTGTGAAGGCCGAGGGAGGGATATCGATATCGTCGAAGTTCCAGTAACCCGCAAGAGCATATGTGGTGGCCGAGGTGTCGCTCGCCTTACCGCTCTCGTCGATCCACTCTTTATCCTCGTTAGTCACCTTCCAGGAGGAATCGGTGTTGACAGTCTTGCCTTTCACATAAAGAGCCGGAGGAGTGGCCTGATTCCACACCTTGATATTAAGTTTATGTTTACCGGCCGGAAGTCTGAACTCCGAAGGCTCGCCGAACTGGAGTTTGCCGTCGAGTTTCACGTTATATTTGCCTTCGGCCTTGATGGTGATCACCTCATCTTCGGGAAGATCGAGATCCTTGCTGAATTCGACTGTCACATAGTGGCTGTCTGTCTTCCAGAAAGGAGGGAAGAAGGCTCCGCGCTCGGTGCGGTTGTTATTCATCCGGTTGCCGAGCCATATTTCATAGTCGCCTGGATACCATACCCATGTCTGTGCGGCAGCCGAAAGTGCAAGCGATGCGGCAGCCAGCATGATTGACGCTCTTTTGTTCATTTTAGGGATGTGAGTGGATAATTTGCTTGATGATTCAGAGAGATTTTAGGTATTCGAACTCGGGAGTGAGTCCGGCGTTCTTACGGATCGACTCGTCAACCGCGGGGCCGTTGTTTTCCCAGACGTTGCCGGGTCCGTTGGCATTCTGCAGATATTTTTCACCTTCGGTCCAGTTGTCCTTCACGTTGATGAACGAAGATCCTTCGTCGGTGTAAAGATAGAACCAGTGGTGCGGATCGTGAGCATAGCCGGGAGAATAGATGTCGCTGACGCAGTTTTCGGTCACCCAACTGTGAGGCTGCGAACCGAGGGTATATACACCTGCCACGTCATACATGTGTTTGGCGTAATGGTGGATCTTGTTTGCATGTACGCGGTTGTTGCGCATACAGTTGACTGTTCTGGTCCAGCCCCAGCCGAGGTTGATGCCGCTATACGACACTTCATTGATCTCATTGTGTTCGATATTGATGTCCTTCACATATCCGGCGCAGATGCCGAGCGTACCCCAGTCTTCATTTGACACGTTGGTGATCAAGTTGTTGGCGATTGTCAGACCTGAGCATACCTCGCGACTGTCTGCAGGGTCATAAGGAAGATGGGTCTCGTGTGAGGCAGGGCTGAAACTTCCCACCACGATGCCGTTGCCGGCAATGTCGCGGAAAAGACAGCCTTCGATCAGACCGCCCTTCGTTCCCCACTCATAATCGAGACCCGATGAACCGAGATGCTCGAAACGGCATTTCAGGAAATCGATATACGCAGCCCCTTTCACGACTACGGCTGAAGCGGGACGGCCCAGCCAGCCCTGATTGTCGAGACGATGGTTCTGATAGCGATCCATCTTGGGATTGATCTTATAGCCGTCGGTCATATACATTCCTGCCTGAAGGGGCACATGACCCATCAGCGACGGACGCATCCATGTAGTATATTCAAACCCGATATTCTCGACGCGAACATTCTCGACACGACGGTCGAGTGTGCCTTCGATAAGCATGAGTGTTTCGGTGGCAGGCACGATAGCCTCCTCGATCTTTTCGCCCGGAAAGGGATAATAATAGATCTTGCGCGAGTCGATGTCGTGATACCATTCACCGGGCACGTCCAGAAGTTCCTTGGCGTTGGTAAGATAGAAAGCCGAATTATGGCCGTCGGTTGTCACCATGGGACGCGGCCACGGATGTTCGAACTGGATACGGCTCTCGGGATCATGAAATCTGACAGCCGCGCTGTCGCCGTGGACTTCGATGGATTTGATACGCAGATTGGCTACACACCACATCTCATGAAGCACCATTTCGGCATAAGGTGCGTCGATGATCTTTTTGACAGCCTCGGTCGGCACCCAGAGGATTTCGTTTTTCGGATCGTTCGAGATGATCCGGGCCATCTTTTCGAAATCCTCGACATCACGGGCTCGCACGGCCTTGTTTCCGTTAACATAAAGTTGACGGAAATCGAGAGGCCGGCCGTTGAATTTCGGTGCGTCGGCCACCCAGAATTTCCCCTGACGCTTCCAGCCCTCGACCTTTACGCCTCCGCTCAGCCAGGCACCTCCGTCGGAGGTTATGACTGTCGGCGCATCAGGCGTGCCGCTATCTTCCGGACGTACAAACACAGGCTCGTAAAGCGGGTAGACTCCGTCGGCCATGTGGATTGTGACACCGGTCTCGGTGCCCGTGGCGGAAAGACGACGCATCTCGCGCGCCTGGCGGAGCGCTGATGTCAGTGTGGCCTTAGGCGAAGATTTCGAGCCATCGTTGGCATCGTTGCCGTTCGGTGCCACATAGACATCTGCTGCCGACATAATCGATGCGGACAGCAGCATCCATGAGGCTATATAAAATTTTTTCATGCTAAAGATCAGTCAGAATTGCGTCAGGGTAATAGTGTTCAGCGGGCCAGGGGGAGCCAGACGCTCATTTCGGCTTTGTCGCGGTTACCCCACGCGTAGTAGGGGATGAGGGTGACATTGACCTTCTTGTCGGCGCTTCCCACTTCACGGTAGAGTCGGCCGGTCCAGTCATCCCCGTCGGCCACACGTGCCTCGGTCTCGAGACCGACAATCTTGCTGCCGTCGATAACCATTTCCTTGGTCGTGAAGGTGGCGTCGGCAGGAATGAGTATATCGTCGAGTGCCTTTCCGTCAGCGATATCGATGCTCTCGAGACAGTAAACGATCGGGCCGCGCTTGACTGCGATATGATTGCGGGTCTCCTCTACGAGCGGGTTCGACTCCATGAGTTTGGTCTTCATCTCCATGTCGAATGTCACCTTGTCACCCGGCTTCCACACGCGGTCGAGAGTGACATAGGTGTCGGGGGTGATCTTGACATCCTGCTTCACACCGTTGACGGCCACAGTGGCATTGTCACACCATGCGGGGACGCGAAGTTTCAGGGCGAGTTTCTCCTTCTTGGGAACCTTGTTGAAAGTCAGCACGACATTACCGTCAAAGGGATAGCCGGTCTGCTGTGTCACCTCAAGATCGCGGCCTTTGCCGAGAGATGTCTTGAGTTCGTTCTCGCCGTAAAGATTACACCAGAGAGTGCTGTCGTTGACAGTATAGGCATAGTTCTGCGCCTCGCATATTGTGCGGAGGGTGTTGGGCGGACAGCAGAAGCAACTGATATACTCCTCACGGGTTTTGGGCCAGCGGAGTGTATAGGGAAGATTGTCGCTGATGCGGAGAGGATTGGTGTAGAAATAGCGTTTGCCGTCGAGGCTCACGCCGCTGAGTACACTGTTGTAAAGTGCGGTCTCGACTATGTCGGCATACTTGGCGTCGCCGGTCGATTCGAGCATGCGCCAGTTGAAGAGCATATTGCCGATGTTGGCGCAGGTCTCATTGTGGGCGGTGCTGTTGGGCAACTGATAGGGACGGCCGTAACTCTGGTGAACCTTCTGGATACTGTCGGGCTCGTAGCATGTTCCGTCGGGGGAAGTTCCGTCATAGAGCGCGCCGCATGCACCGGTGATGTACATCTTGCGGTTTACGATATCATCCCAGATGCTGGTGAGGTTTTTCATCAGTTGTTCCTCTCCGGTCTCAGCATAGAGGTCGGCGACGCCGGCATAGAGATAGTTGGCGCGAACGGCGTGACCCATCGCGTTATACTGGTCGCGGAACGGGATGCGGTCCTGATTGTCGTCGGTACCGTTCTCAACGAGACCGCGGATATTGATCAGATTGTTTGCCAGATCGAGATAGCGGGGATTGCCGGTCTCGCGATACATCTCGACCACGCCCATATAGTGCGACGGGCAGATAGCGTTGCGGGCAAGTTCGGCAGATGCTGTCTCATAGAAACCGCAGAGGAAGTCGGTAGCCTTGACAGCGGCATCGAAGAGAGTGTTCTTGCCGGTGGCGCGCTTGTGGATTATACCCGCCATCATGAGGTGACCCAGATTGTAGGTCTCGAAATTGAGACGGTTTGCAAAGGCGCCCTTCTCATCCTCGCCGCCCACCTTTGTACCGATGACGGTCTGCTCCTTGTGATGTGCGTGAGTATCGACACCACGGTTGCGCTCATCGATGATCACCGGAGTGTGGATATAACCATCCTCACGCTGAGCCTTGACAACCTGTTCGATGAATTTATCCATCAGCGCGTCAAGTTTCGGATCCTTGTTGACGGCATAGACCGCCGCAACAGCCTCAAGCCACTTATACATGTCGCCGTCATGGAAAGGAGGACCCCAGTGCTCACCGTCGCATGTACCGGCAGCGATTTCGAAATTGCGGAAACCATGTGAGATGTCAGGATTTGCCCATGTCTCCCACATGCTTTCGAGCGACGTTCCGCTATAGACGTCAAAACGTTCTCCCCAGAAACCGCCTGTCCACTTCACCGCGTCGAGCGGAGTGTTGCTCATCACTGCATGACGGCTTTCTGACATATCTGTGAGGCCCGCTTTCTGCGCGGAGGCTCCCATGACTATGGCAGCACACGACAAAAGGGCAAAAAATCTTTGGCTCATAAGTTATCAGGATTAGAATTTAGGTAAAAAATTTCAGAATAAGGATAGGATAGATTAACTTTTACAAAGGTAACAAATTTCCATAACACTGCCAACTTTTATAGAATTTTATATCCCTTTCTCAGAAAATAAAAAGCACGAAAGAGCACCCCGCATACCGCGGAATGCTCTTTCGCTTGTAACTCAGTCGATGTCAGGCTTCCTTTTTCTTTCCGAAAACCTGGACGCAGAAAAATCCGATGAAGAAAATCAGAAGCGTGCTGATCACGATACTCAGGTTGATATGCACGAACTGGGGAATGTTCCACCAGTCGGTGAGTTTGGTCTGCAACGCGATAAGAATAAGCGCGGCCACACCGATCACGACTCCCGGCACGACATGGGCGCTCTTGGCGTTCGGACATAGGAAGGCCAGCAGGAACATGCCCAGCACACCTCCCGAACAGATACTGCTGAGAGCCCACCATGCGTCGAGTGCGTTGTCGACCAGCAGGAAGCAGAGTGCCACTCCGATGCCGAGCACGCCAATAGCCACACTTGCCAGACGCAGCACGATCACCTTACGGTCGTCGCTTGCATCAGGATAGAAATGCGAGTAGAAGTCAGTCAGGATGATCGTTCCCGATGAGGTGACGCTGGTTGCTACCGTACTCATGCCGGCGCAGAATATCGATGCGATCAGAAGTCCGATCAGACCGACAGGAAGTTCGTGGATGATAAAATAGGGGAACACATAGTCGCTCTTGATGCCTTCGGGAAGCGACTCCGGATGTGTGGTATAGAATGCGAACAGGCATGATCCGATAAGGAAGAGGATCAGGTTGACAGGCAGCGTGAGCAGCGAGCCCCAGAATGCGCTTCGGCGTGCTTCTTTCAGCGACGGAGCGGCGCAATAGCGTTGCGTGTAACTCTGGTCGATGGCAAAATTGTTGAGGTTGGTGAACATACCGTAGATTAGACACACCCAGAAAGTGCTCTCGATCAGGCTGTCACCGAAACTGCCAAGCGAGAACTTGTTGTTTTCCATACATATCTTCAGTGCCTGTTCCGGCCCCTCGGGCATTCCCTTGAGGAGCATGATGAGGCAGATGACGGCACCGACGATCAGGATGGCTCCCTGAAGCGCCTCGGTCCAGATGACCGACTTCAGGCCTCCCTTCTGACTGTAGAGTATGATGCCGAGACCGGTGAATGTCACGACAAGCGGAATGCTCCAGCCCATGAGCACGTTCATCGGAACGGCGAGCAGAAAGAGAATCGCTCCCGAACGGCAGATCTGGGTGAAGAGATAGAATACCGACGCATAGAGACGCGCCCATCGTCCGAAACGCTTCTCGAAGAAACTGTAGGCACTGATGCTGCCCAGCGAACGATAGAACGGCACGAAATAATACATGGCCAGCAATCCGGCCGGAAGGATGGAGATGGTGAAGACAAAGGCGTTCCAGTTGCCCGAGAATGCCGATGAGCAATATCCTAAAAATGAAATCGAACTGCAGAATGAAGCGAAAATGGAAAGTCCGACCACCCAGCCGGGCACTTTGCCACCTCCACGTGTAAATTCCTCGCTGCTCTGCTTCTTACGGCCGAACAGGTAGCCGAACGCGATGGTGCCTACCGTAAAGATCAGAAACACCACGAGGTCAACAATATTCATGGTACCGGTTTGAAAAAATTAAGGTATGTATGAGAAAAATCGAGTGAGAGAAGAGAATGAGTCGATGAGATGGTTTAGAAGATCAGACGGCCGTTCTCGATCGGGAGACGGTCGAGGGCTTCCTGTATCTTGCGGCGTTCGGGAGCATTGAATTTATGGAAGGGAGCAGCCACAAAATCATCCTTGATCACTCCGAGAAGTGAGCACGCACACTTCAGACCTTTCAGATAACTCGATCCGTGCTGGCCAACGGTGTAGATCGACGACGAAATCTGCATCACGATCTGCTGGAGACGCCACACTTCCTTGACATTCTGTGCGACCGCTGCGTTATACATTGCCACATAAAGAGCGGGGAACATGTTGGCGCCGCCGTTGATACCGCCGTTGGCTCCGAGGAGCACGCATTCGCCTGTCACTTCCTCCGGACCCATCAGGAGTGAGAAATCGGGACGATCCTTCATCTTGTACATCACCGACTGGAAGTAGGGGATGTTGGCCGAACTGTCCTTGAAGCCAACCACTTTCTCGTTTTCAGCGATGCGGTGGATAGTGTCGGGCGAGAAGTTCACCTTCACGTGGCTCGGCATATTGTAGAGGAAGAGGGGCAGGGGAAGTTGCGGGAGCATATCCTCATAGAACTCGGCGAGTTCGGGCTGACCGGTAGCGAAATAGTAGGGAGCGGCGCTGACCACTGCCGATGCACCACACTCGGCAGCGATTTTCGACAGATTTATACTTTCGACGAGCGATGTGTCGGTGATGCAGACGAGCACGGGAAGACGGCCTGCGTTGATGCGGCATGTCTCCTTGATCATCTCCTTGCGCAGACGATAACTGAGGCTCTGCTCCTCACCGGTGGTTCCGAGAATGAAAAGACCGTGCACACCTCCTGCAATCAGGTGTTCGATCAGGTTCTCGAGACTTGCTACGTCGAGCGTATCGTTGCCAAGAAGAGGCGTCACCAGAGGTGGAATAATACCGCTGAGCGGCGATTGAAACGTTTTATTCATGTTGATAGGTTTATTCAGACGACAAAATTACCATTTTCCGGCCGGGAAATCAAATAAATTTTCGGGGGCGACGGCTATTCACTTGTCGGGCTTAGTGTTGCGGCCGATCAGTGTCCGTTGAAGAAGATGTAGAGACCGATCATGACTACGGCAAGAGCGATCCAGCCGACCTGCACGCCGATAGTCTTCTCGCTCTCGATGACAGCCATCGGGCGACGCTCCTCTTTGGCTTTATCGAACATACTGATAGCCACCATGCTCAGCACAAGCACCACAAATATCAGGAATGAAAGCATCATGAAGTGGATATGATGTGTGGCTTCGGGGATAATCCAGAGATAAAGCACTCCGCAACCGATGCTGAAGATGGTGCCGAATGTAAGGATCACGTTGGCAGCCAGTGTCGTGCACCGTTTCCAGAACACTCCCATCACAAAAACTGCAGCCATCGGGGGCGCGATGAAACTCAGCACCGACTGGAACACATTGAAGAGGTCCATTCCCTTGATATTGTCGACCGCTATAGTGATGAGAATCGAGACGAGCGCTCCTACGACAGTGACGATATGGCCTGTCCTGATAATCTCCTTGGGCGATGCGTTTGTGTTGATGTTCTTCACATAGATATCCATGGTGAACACGGTGGAAAGAGCATTTAGGGCGGAACCGATCGTACTGATAAGGGCGGCCGTAAGCACCGCTATCACGAGGCCCACCATTCCCGACGGGAAAAGACTTGAGACAAGAGTCATGTAGGCATGGTCAGGCTCGATGAGGGCGCTGCCGAAGAAACCTTTCTTCCAGAGAGCGAAACATACCACACCGGGGATGATGTAGATTGCCACATCGAGTATCTTGAGCCATCCTGTGAAGTTGGCGCCTTTCTGACCCTCCTTGAGATTGCGGGCGGCAAGCACGGGTTGCACCATCGACTGGTCGGTACACCAGAACCAGAGTCCCGAGATGGGATAGCCGAGAAGAATCGGCAGCCAGGGGAACTCCTTGTCGTCGTTGGGCTGGAAAAGATTCCAGTAGTGCGACGGTACGACGTCGGGATTAGCCAGGGTATTAATACCTTCCACCACCGAGTGATCGCCGAGATGCCAGATGCCTACAATGGTCAGCGTCGCCGACACAAGGATCAGAAGCACCATCTGGTAAACATTGGTATAGGCGATGGCGCGCAGACCACCGAGTATGGTAAAGAATGCCGAGACGGCGAGCAGGATAAATGCGGAGAGCCACATCGGTATGCCGAACACCTGACGGATGATGATGCCGCCGGCGAAAAGGGTCAGCGCAAGCCACGAGATGAGCACGGTCACGATCGTATACCACGCGAGCATGTTGCGTGTCGATTCGCCGAAACGTTTCCCCATGAATTCGGGCAACGTAGTGATTTTCTCACCTAAATAGCGAGGTGCGAACACGAAAGCAAGGAGCGCGATGAACACGAAGGCATACCATGCGTAGTTGCCCGAGACGATACCGGCGGCGAAGCCGGCACTCGCCGAAGCAATGAGCATTGAGGGTCCGACATTGGTGCCCCACATCGAAAAACCGATGTGGTGCCACTTGAGGGAATTGCTTGCCAGGAACTTGTGGGCGCCTTTTTTTGTTTTCGAGCATGCCCACAAGCCTATGGCAAGCAACACAACGAAATAGGCGATAAGAACCACCCAGTCCATTGGTCGCATTGAAAGATCGTTCATGATGGTAATCAGATTATAAGGTTAAATGGTATGGTTAAAAAGAAACGTCAGGATTTCAGCGTGGATTATTTACCCACGAGACGACGAGCGAGCGCTACCGCTGTATTAGCGTTGTCGCTGTAGCCGTCAGCACCGATTTCCTCGGCAAAATGTTCGCTTACAGGCGCGCCGCCCACCATCACTTTCACCTTGTCGCGGAGGCCGGCTTTTTCGAGAGCCGCGATGACGACAGGCATATAGGTCATAGTGGTGGTCAGGAGCGCACTCATGCAGAGAATGTCAGGATATTGTAATGCCACGGCATCGATAAAGGCCGCCGCATCTACTTC
>CAMWGM010000002.1 GCA_947173755.1 uncultured Muribaculaceae bacterium | reverse complement strand
CATCCACAACCCAGGTCTGATCAATCAGGACTCCGATGCCAACTGGATCATAAAAGTCGAGATGACAGATCCTTCGGAACTCGAGAGCCTCATGGACGAAGAAGCATATAAAGCACATTGCGAAGCGGAAAAACACTGATCGGAAATAGACATGGGTCACCGTTATTTTCCCCACACACCGGGAGATGTGGCCAAGATGCTCGAGCGATGCGGAGTCGCTTCGCTCGACGCGCTCTATGCCGACGTTCCCGAAAGTCTGCGACTTAAAGGCGAATATGACCTTCCGCCGCAGATGAGCGAGCAGGAAGTGAGAGACTATTTTGCCGCGCTTGCCGAGCAGACATTCCCTCTGGAATGTTTCGGCGGTGCCGGTTTCTATGACCATTACTCTCCTGCAGTAATTCCTTTCATCACTTCCCGCTCGGAATTTCTGACCGCATACACACCTTATCAGCCGGAGATCTCGCAGGGCACTTTGCAATACATTTTCGAGTATCAGACCATGATGACCCAACTCACGGGTCTGGATGTATCGAATGCATCGATGTATGACGGAACCACCGCTCTCGCCGAAGCGATGATGATGGCGGTGGCTGCCGGAAGGAAGAAGAACAAAGTGCTTGTCACAGAGACACTCAATCCGATCTATCGGGAGGTGCTTGATACTTATGCCCATTATCAGGGCATCATCGTTGAAACCATTCCGGCATCCGACGGTGCGACAGACTTCGACGCTCTCGCTTCGATGCTTGAAGGATCGAAAGATGTTGCGGCTGTCATCGTGGCCACACCGAATTACTACGGCATCCTCGAAGATCTCACAGGGGTCGCCGACAAAGTGCATCAGGCCAAAGCATTGCTGATCATTTCGGCTCCTGCAGTGACACTCGGAGCCCTGAAAAGTCCGGGTGAATGGGGTGCCGATATCTCTGCCGGAGAAGCTCAGAGTCTCGGCATGCCCTTGAACTTCGGAGGGCCATATCTGGGCTATATATGCTGCACCAAGGCACTGATGCGCAAGTTACCAGGCCGAATAGTAGGTGCCACCACCGATGCTGACGGTCAGAGAGTGTTCGTGCTCACACTCCAGGCCCGCGAGCAGCACATCCGTCGCGACAAAGCCACATCGAACATCTGCTCCAACCAGGGACTGATGGCACTCTATGCCGCGGTCTATCTTTCGGTGACCGGAAGCGAAGGATTAAGAGAGGTCAACTCCATTTCTGCTGCGGGGGCTCACTACCTCGCGGTTGAACTTGTCAAGACCGGAGTGTTCGAACTCAAATATCCCGATCGTCCCTTCCTCAACGAGTTCCTGCTAAAATATAAAGGTAAGGTTTCGCTCGCAACGCTTGTCGAAAGTTTCGCAATGTCAGGTGTATTTGCCGGAGTGCAGACTGCCGACGATGAACTTCTTGTCTGCGTGACCGAAAAACGGTCGCGCCGGTCGATCGACGACTATATCGCCCGTGTAAAAATGTTTGCCTCAAACAACGGAAATCTCTAACCCCAAGACACCCGACGTTATGAACAAGAAATTTTATGGCAAAGTGATCTACGATCTCTCGAAAGAGGGTCGACGTGCTTATTCTCTGCCTCAGAATGGTCTGGGAGACGGGTTAAAAGATATTCCGGCTGTTTTTCTCAGAAGCAAGGCTCCACTGTTGCCGGAAGTCGATGAACCGACTCTCGTCAGACACTATAACAATCTAAGCACCAATAATTTCGGCGTTGATACTGGATTTTATCCCTTGGGGTCGTGCACAATGAAATACAACCCCAAGATCAACGAGGAACTCTGTGCATTGCCGCAATGGCAGGGACTCCATCCGCTTCAGCCCGTCGAAACGGTCCAGGGTGCGCTGCTTGCCTACGACGCGCTTCAGAAAGCCCTTTGCGAAATAGGAGGAATGGCGCGCTTCACTCTCAATCCCTATGCCGGCGCCCACGGGGAACTGACGGGACTGATGGTGATCAGAGCCTATCATGAAAGTCGCGGTGACGCCGCCCGTGTGAAGGTGATCGTGCCCGACTCGGCCCACGGTACCAATCCTGCCTCGGCTGCCGTGGCAGGACTGAAAGTGGTAGAGGTTAAGAGTCTTCCTGACGGAACAATCGACACCGAGGCGCTTCGCGGACTGCTCGACGAGACTGTTGCGGCCGTGATGATGACAAATCCCAACACAGTGGGAATTTTCGAGTCAGCCATTCCCGAGATTGCCGAGATGGTGCATGCATGTGGAGCGCTGCTCTATTATGACGGTGCCAACCTCAACCCTATGCTCGGCATTGCACGTCCCGGCGACATGGGTTTCGACGTGATGCATATAAACCTTCACAAGACATTCTCGACACCTCACGGAGGCGGCGGTCCCGGATCTGGTCCGGTCGGTGTGCGCAAAGGCCTCGAGGAGTTTCTGCCCAATCCCCGTGTGGTTCCTATCGACAGAGATGCCGACGCACTGTTCGGCGCGACTCTCAAAGTTGAAAAATCGGGGAAGTCTCTTGGCAGGATTTCAGCATGGCTCGGCAATTTCGCTGTCGAACTCCGTGCACTCGCCTATATTCTCACGCTCGGACGCGACGGTCTGATGCTCGCAGCTCCTCTCGCAACACTCAATGCCAATTATGTCAAGGAGTCGCTCCGCGATCTCTATAAACTCCCGATCGACCGCGTCTGCAAACACGAATTCGTATTCGACGGACTGGCTGACAAGTCGACCGGTGTCACGACTCTCAATGTTGCGAAACGTCTGCTCGACCATGGTTTCCACGCTCCGACCATCTACTTCCCGTTGCTCTTCCACGAGTCACTGATGATTGAACCGACCGAGACCGAAAGCCTCGAGACACTCGACGAATTTATTGAAGCGATGCGAGAGATTGCTCACGAGGCTTCCGAGGATCCTGATAAAGTGAAAAACGCACCTCTCGAGACACCGGTGCGCCGCCCCGACGACACCGCAGCCGCTCTCACGCCCAAAGTCACATATTTCGAACTCTGATGAACCGCGATTTCGATCTAATTATAATAGGTGCCGGTCCCGGCGGTTACGAGTTAGCCGCCGAGGCTGCTGCCGAAGGCCGCAAAGTGGTGCTCTTCGAGCGTGATCTCCCCGGAGGAACATGCCTCAACCGCGGATGCATCCCTACTAAGGCACTCTGTCGGTCGGCCGAGGTTGCAGTCCTGACCCGTGAAGCGTCACGGTTCGGAATCGACACCCCGACATCGACTGTCAATTTCCCGGCAGTGATGGCGAGAAAAGACTCGATTGTCGATGGTCTTCGTCAGGGCGTGATGACATTGCTCAAAGATGTGACGGTCGTTCAAGGCGAGGCACGGTTTGTTAACGCAGAGACAGTGGAATGCGACGGTGTCACCTTCACCGCTCCGACAATTGTCGTCGCCACGGGTTCGCGCCCCGCGCTATTGCCTATCCCCGGCAGTGAATACACCGTGACAAGCAACGATATGCTCTCGCTTCAGGAATTGCCCGGTTCATTGGTCATCATCGGCGGGGGAGTAATCGGCATGGAATTTGCCTCGATATTCGCCGCATTCGGCACCAAGGTTACGGTCATAGAAAACTGCAAGGAGATACTCCCCAATTTCGATGCCGAAATTGCCAAACGCCTTCGCATGAGTCTTAAGCGAAGCGGTATTGAAATTATCACCGATGCAGCAGTGACAGAAGTCGGAGCCGACGGCAACGTAAATTACACCTCGAAAAACAAGCAGAAATCGATCAAAGCCGATCTCGTGCTCATGTCAACGGGACGGGTACCGGTCGTACCTGAAGGTCTGATCGAAGCGGGCGCCACACTGTCGCGAAGAGCCATTGCGGTCGATCCCGGGACCTACGAAATAATCTGGGAGGAGGGCAAAGCACCCACCACGGCAAAAGTCTACGCCGTCGGCGATGTCAACGGCCTTTGCATGCTCGCTCACGCCGCAACCGCACAGGCTCTCTCGATTCTCGGGAAAAAGAGGAATCAGGCTGTCGTTCCGGGTGCGGTCTTTACGATGCCCGAAGCAGCGATGGTCGGACTGACCGAACAGTCGGCAATCGAATCGGGTCATAACATCAAAGTGCTCCGCTCGACGTTTGCAGCCAACGGCAAAGCCACAGCAATGGGCGAAACCACCGGAATGGTGAAACTGATTGTCGATTCCGACACTGACTCACTTCTCGGTGCTCACGTAGTAGGACCTCACGCTGCCGATCTGGTCCAGGAAGCAGCAGTGCTGATAGCCAACAGACTCCCCCACTCCGCGCTTACAACCACAATCCACATCCATCCGTCGGTCTCGGAAGTCCTTCCCGCAGCCCGATAGCCCGATAGAATGACAGCGATAACGTTAAACGGGCGTTTTCATCCGCGCTAAAGATGAAAACGCCCGTTGTTTGTATATAAGCAACTGTTTACTTATTGTTGATCATGGTGGCGATGTCGTTCTCGACTGTCGAGATAGTGCCGATGTTAAACTTCTCCTGAAGCACCTTCAGGATATCGGGCGTGAAGAATGCGGGCAGAGTCGGTCCTGTGTGGATCCCCTGCACTCCGAGATATAGGAGTGCGAGAAGCACGATGACAGCCTTCTGCTCATACCAGGCGATGTTGAATACCAAGGGCAGGTCGTTGATGCTTTCGACACCGAGTGCATCCTTGAGCGCCATCGCGATGCGGACAAGAGAATAGGAGTCGTTACACTGACCCGCATCGAGCACACGGGGCACGCCCTCGATGTCGCCGAGCGGAAGTTTGTTGTAACGGTACTTCGCGCACCCGGCTGTCAGGATCACGCAATCTTCGGGAAGGGCCTCGGCAAACTCGGTATAGCAACTGCGCGAGGGGAACCGTCCGTCGCAACCGGCCATGACGACAAACTTGCGGATCTTGCCGCGGTTGATAAGATCGATGATCTTCGGAGCGAGTTCAATCACCTGGTGATGAGCGAAACCGCCGACAATCTCTCCATGCTCGATCTCTGTCGGCGCCGAACAGTTCTTAGCCTTGGCAATGACCTCCGAAAAATCATGCCGACCTTCCGCATCAGCCTCAATATGGGTTGTGTCCGGCATGTCGACCACACCGAGAGTGTAGACACGATCCATATAGGTCGTTTTGGGACGCGGAGGCACGATGCAGTTTGAAGTGAAGACGAAACAACCGTTGAACGTCTCAAACTCGTCGATCTGCTTCCACCATGCATTGCCATAGTTGCCGGCGAAATGTGGATAATTCTTGAAGAATGGATAATACTGACCCGGAAGCATCTCGGAGTGAGTGTAGACATCGACACCTGTTCCGGCAGTCTGCTCGAGCAGTTCCTCGAGATCGCGCAGGTCATGGCCCGAGATCAGGATACCCGGATTCTTGCGCACGCCTATATCAACTTTAGTGATTTCGGGATTACCATATCTTCCCGTATTGGCCGAATCGAGCAGAGCCATTGCTTTCACACCGCCTTCGCCCATATACAGCACGAGTTTCACGAGTTCATCTACCGAGATATCCTCGCGGCTCACCTCCTTGAGTACCCTTTCAATGTATGTATAGACCTCGTCATCCTCATAGCCGAGATTGGCGGCATGGCGCGCATAAGCCGACGCACCTTTCGCGCCATAGATGGCGAGTTGCTTCAACCCGCGTTTGTCAGCATCAGCCTCGGCGAGCACGCCTGTCACCTTTTCAAGTTTCCCGAAATCCTCAGGCTCCGCCTCGAGCGCCACTTCGGGAGCATCGGGCACGGTGACGCCGAGTTCCTCACACGTCGCCTTGAGTTCGCGTTTCATTTCGAAGGCACGGCGGATATATCCGTCGAGAGAAGGATTGTCGAAATTGGCATTGGTGATCGTGGTGAACAATGCGTCGATCACCTGGTGGTCAGCCTCGCGGCTCGGCGCACCGGCAGCGCGGAGTGCCTCGTTCAGTATCGCCACGCCACGGGTGGCATAAAGCAGAAGATCCATTCTTCCGGAGGTTTCTGGGAGTTTGCCACACACGCCGCGAAGCGTACAGCCTGTACCTTTGGCTGTCTCCTGACACTGATAGCAGAACATTTTGGGGTCGTTTTCCATATAATCAGGTGTTTGATAAGTTCGAAAGTAAACTAAGATATATGTAAAACAAAAACACCCCGCGACCCCTAAAAGTTCACCTCCGCCCCCTGCATAAAAAGCAACAGGAGCGCGAATGACCACCATCCGCGCTCCTGTTAAAAAAGTTCAGTAGAAATAATTCAGAAGAAATAAGTCACGCGGACATCCCAGGTGCCCGAGCGAGCTGAGAAATCGGTGAGCAGTTGGGTCTTCATCGCATAGGTCATGCCCCAGGTATAGTTGCCAGACACCTGCCAGCGCTTGTAGATCTCCGCACCGATACCTGCACGCAGTCCGAACACACCTCCGGCAAATTTCATCATCGATCCGTTGTTGTGGGCCACCTGAATGTCGAGCACAGGGCCGCCCACCACGAACGGAGCGACATAATCCTCAACGCCGCTCATGCGGGTCCACTTGAATTTCAGGTTAAACGGGATACTGATGTCGTGGAGCATGATGCGAGGACTCCCGTATTCGCTCCAGATCGGTTTCTGACCCATATTCTCAACTGCATTGAGATTATTATAGAGCAACCCTAGTTCCACACCGAAACCGATCCCCGGAAACATCATCTCGCCCGTGATACCGGCCAGACCGCCCACTCCGAGATTTCCCGTAAAAAGTTTCTGCTTGAAATTAAACCGGTTGAAATTAGGTCCGATTGTCGCGCCCCAACGCATCTCCGCCTTCGATGTGAGCGCACCCGACAGCACGAGCACGAGGAGCAATATGATGGAATAAATTCTTTTCATGTCAAAGCATAATTTGCGCAAAGTTACAACTTTTTCGGCAATTCGAGGACTCGTTAGAAAGATTTTTGCTAATTTTGCGCTGAAAAACCATCACACTGCAATGAAAAAACTCATCTCAACCGCCTGTATCGCCCTGGCCGCCCTCTCTGCCACCGCAGCCAAGAAAGCCCCCGCCGATTCGACAGGTTTTCAGTTTAAAGATATCAAAGTTGTCCCCTGCACTCCCGTCAAAGACCAGAACAAATCGGGAACCTGCTGGAGTTTCGCCGGCACGGGCCTCATGGAGCACGAGGTACTACGCCGCACAGGTAAGACCGTCGATCTGAGCGAGATGTGGGTCGTGCGCCATTGCTATGATGACAAGGCCGACAAATATGTCCGCATGGACGGCACCATCAACTTCGCCCAGGGCGGGTCGACACTCGATGTCCCCTACGTCATCGACCTCTACGGCATCGTCCCCGAGGAGGCATACCCCGGACTCGAATATGGCGAGACAAAGCATGACCACTACGAACTCGAGCCTGTCCTCTCCGGAATAGTCAATGCCGTCAACGACCGCAAGGGCAAGAAATCGACCGCATGGAAGCAGGCATTCGCCTCGACCCTCGACGCTTATTTCGGCCAACGCCCCGCGACATTCGTTGTCGACGGCGTCACCTACACTCCTCAGGAATATGCCAAGGCTCTCGGACTCAGCGGCGACGACTTCATAGCCGTCACTTCCTACACCCACCATCCCTTCTACACCCAATTTCCCGTCGAAGTGGCCGACAACTGGCTCTGGGCTCCCTACTGGAATGTTCCCATGGAGGAAATGAAGGCTATCGTCGACAACGCCCTCGAAAACGGCTACTCCGTGGCATGGGCCGCCGATGTCAGCGAACCCGGTTTCAAGTGGAAAGACGGTTTTGCCGTGCTCCCAAAAGAAAAATCCGAGAAGGATATGGAGGGCACCGAACTCGCCCGCTGGGTGAAACTTTCCGACAAGGAGCGCAAGGCCGAGCAGGAGAAGATCACCGGTCCGCGTGAGGAACTGACCGTCACCCAACAGATGCGTCAGGATATGTTTGACTCCCACGAGACCACCGACGACCACGGCATGATCATCGTCGGAAAGGCTGTCGACCAGAACGGCACACCTTATTATAAAGTAAAGAACTCCTGGGACACCAATCAGATCTACGACGGATATCTCTACGTCAGCGAGCCTTTCTTCCTCGCAAAGACAATAGACATCTACGTCAACAAGGAGGCAGTACCCGCCGAAATCGCCGCAAAACTTAAATAACCCCGGTTGACCCTCCATCTCTTCAACCCCGAGAACGACCTTGCCCTCGCTCTCGGATGCCGACACTACACTCCGCCCCCCCACGCTGCCGCGCTGCATCGTGCGGGGGCGTTGATGCCGTCCCTGTGGGCTGACCCAGGCGACGCTATTCTCGCCCCGGGCCAGACCTCGTTCGATCCAGCGGCGGTCACCCGCTGCTCCCCATGGGGATGGAGCGCCGACGCACGCCGTCAGTTCATCAATGCCGGTGTAAGTCCCGACATTCTTCCTTCCGACGCCGACATCATGCGTATGCGGATGCTTTCTCACCGGCGATCCTCCGTAATCCTTCTCAATCTCATTGATTTACCGCATCTCGCCGCCCGTGAGATCACCGACCCCCGTCTCGTGGTCGAAGCCGAACAGGCCTCCCCCGGCATCTGGCTCAAGACTCCCTGGTCATGCAGCGGCCGCGGCGTAATGTGCGCCTCCTCGCTCGATCCCGACGCACTCCTGCGCCGCGCCGCGGGGATCATCCACCGCCAGGGTTCCGTGATGGTCGAGAAAGGCCTTACCGGTAAACTCCTCGACTTCGCCGCCCTCTTCACGGCACATTCCGGCGGCACGGTGACTTTCGACGGCTGGTCGGTGTTCCGCGCCGAGCCCCGAGGTGCCTACTGCGGCAATGTCGTCCTCCCCGACGACGAACTCCTCGCGCTCATACTCTCCACCGGCCACGATCCGCGTCCCTTCATTCCCGCGCTCACCTCCGCCCTCTCCGCACATATAGGAGGTACCTACGTCGGCCCTCTCGGCATCGACATGATGATCCACTCCGGGGGAATCCACCCATGCATCGAACTTAACCTCCGGCGCACGATGGGAACCGTGGCCCGGTCACTCGCACTTCAGCGTCACCGCGGCCTCCTCGCCTGGGAACACACCTCCCGGCCCTCCGGCACTCCGCTCCTCACTCCCGCCTTCGGTTTCGCACTGACGCTTTCGCCTCTCTGACCCATCCTTTTGGTCAATTTTTCTTCCTCATTAGTCATTTTGTCAATAGGCCGATTTTCGCCAAAACATGCCCTACAGATACCTCAAAGGCACATTCGGTGGATAATTTCTTACAATTCCTTAAATTTTTATCACAAATTGTTGGAAATACCCTAAAAAATGTGTAATTTTGCGAAATATTCATCCAAAGGCCTAATCTTAATATATGTCTATTTCTAAACTCAAAGCCGCCACACTCGCACTGATGTGCGCCACATCGCTCGCCGCTGTGGCCGTCCCTGCCAAGCCGGGCATCATCAAGATGACCCAGCCTGACGGCACTACGATCGACGTCCGTCTCGTCGGCGACGAACGCTCGCACTACACACTCTCCCCCGACGGCTATCTCCTCACCCCCGTCAACGACACCTATTTCTACGCCACCATCTCCGAAGATGGTCTCGTGACCCCCTCAGCGGTCCGCGCCAGTGATGTCGCTCTCCGTTCCGCCAAGGAAAACAGTTTCCTCTCCACCATCGATCTCACCGCTCAGGCAGCCAAGATGAAGGCCCGCGATGCCGTGGCCGAGCAGAGCCGCACGCTCGCATCCCCCGCCAATTTCGGAATGCCAGCCCGCCGTCCCGCCAAGGAAGCATCAGAAGGCTATCCCCAGGGTCCCGGCCTCTTCCCCGGCACCCACTTCCCTCCCTTCGGCGAACAGAAGGGTCTCGTGATCCTCGTCGAATATACCGACGTCAAGTTCAAACTCGACGACCCATCCGACTATTTCACCCGCATGCTCAACGAACCCGGTTTCAGTTCATGGGGTGCCACCGGTTCGGCTGTCGACTTCTTCCGTGAATCCTCCTCCGACCTCTTCCGTCCCCAGTTCGACGTCTACGGTCCCATCACCCTTGCCAACAGCCAGGCTTTCTATGGCGGCAACAACTGGAGCGGTGACGACCAGAACCCCGAGAAGATGGCCATCGAGGCATGCCAGCAACTCGACCCCACCGTCGACTTCACCGAGTATGACCGAGACGGCGACGGCTATATCGACAACGTCTTCATCTTCTACGCCGGCCGTGGCGAGGCCTCCGGAGGCTCGGCCAACACTGTCTGGCCCCACGCATGGAATGTCACAGCCGCCACTTCGACACCCTATATCTTCGATGGCGTCCAGCTCGACCGCTACGCATGCTCCAACGAATGGGAGTCAGGCCGCCCCGACGGCGTCGGCACCTTCGTCCACGAATTCAGCCACGTCATGGGTCTCCCCGACCTCTATGCCACCAGTTATACCTCCTCCTTCACTCCCGGCGCATGGTCTGCCATGGACTACGGCCCCTATAACAACAGCGGCATGACACCCCCGCTCTACTCAGCCTTCGAGCGCTACGCTCTCGGCTGGATCGAGCCCACCGAGATCTCAGGCCCAATGGATGTCACCCTCCGCCCCATCGGCGACAACGTCTGCGGCATCGTCAAGACCGACCGCGAGGATGAATATTTCCTCTTCGAAAACCGCCAGAACACATCGTGGGACACCTATATCCCCGGTCACGGCATGCTCGTATGGCACATCGACTATTCCGCTCCCGTCTGGAACTATAACCGTGTCAACAACACACCCTCCCATCAGTATGTCGACATCGAGGAGGCCGACGGAACCCAGAATGAATATTCCCGCACAGGCGACTCCTTCCCCGGCACTTCCGAAGTCACCTCCTTCACCGCCGAAGGCAACCCGGCATTCGCCACCTGGAACGGCACCCCCATCAACCTGCCCCTCACAGGCATCGCCGAGGCTGACGGAGTGATCACTTTCAAGGTTGCCGGCGGCCGCGAAATCGCGCTACCCACCACTGTCGCTCTTCCCGCAACCGACTGCACCCACACCGCATTCACCGCCAACTGGCAACTCGTCGACGGCGCCACATCCTATATGATTTCGCTCCGCAAACTCCCCGCCGATCCCGAGGGAGAACCCGAAGTGATCTACACCAACAAGATTGTCGGCAACGCCTCTTCCTTCCGCGTGGAGGATCTCGAGCCCGAGACTCTCTACGAATATGACGTCTGCGTCGGCAGCCAGCTCGAATACTCCGCTCCCTCCAATGTCATTGTCGCATCCACGGGCCGTCTGCCCCTCAACTTCGTGACACCTGTCGCAGTCGAGGCAACCGATATCACCGAGACCTCCTTTACCGCCAACTGGGAAGCAGTCGATGACGCCAACGACTACCTCATCTCCCTCCTCGAGAAAGTATGGGGGGCACCTTACCGTGCCCTCTGCGACTTCGCCGACGGCGCCTCAAAACTCCCCGCCGGGTGGACCTCATCGTCGGGCGCGGGCTTGCCAACTCCGCTTATTCCGGCGAGGCTGTCCCCTCCCTGCGTCTCTCCGCAGCCGGCGACCATCTCACCACATGCAACTATCCCGAGGCTGTCCGCGCCATCTCTTTCTGGCACCGCGGTTCCGCCGCCTCCGAGCCTGAAGATGTCATCAACGTCATGGTCAAGATCGGAACTTCCTGGGAAAAACTTGCCTCGTTCCCCGTCATCACCGACAAGGGTGGTAAGGTGAACCGCATCGACGAAGTTCCCGCCGGTGTCTCTCAGGTTCGTCTCGAATACCTGCGTAAGTCTACCAAAGGCGCCCTCGCCATCGACGATGTCATCATCGAATGGGGCATGACATGGGAACCTGTTCCCGTCGAAGGCTTCGAGGAAGGTCAGCCGACAGGCAACGTCGTTTCCTACACCTTCACCGACCTCAAACCGGGCACCACATATAATTATTGTGTAAAGGCCACCGACGGCACCCTCGTCTCCCTCACGTCCAACACGGTCGACATCACCACCGCCGGTCAACAGTCTGCTCTTGAGTCGATCGCCGCCGAATCGGCAGCCTTCACCGCTCAGGGCCGCACTCTCACAGCCCTTGCGCCGGTCACCGTGTTCGACATCGCCGGCCGCCAGGTCGCCCTCCTCCCCACAGGCTCATCAGTCACTCTCCCCGCCGGAGTCTATCTCATAAAGTCTCCCTCCACGGTCTGCAAGACAATTCTCCATTGATAAATCATCAGGATGGGCGCGGAAGCCCCCGGCCTCCGCGCCCATCCCCCGCTCATTGCCCGGATCACGGTCCGGTTCTACGTTCCCACCCCCTCGACGGGGTCTTCCTCAACCCCTCATCTCTTCACCACAGAAAATCTAAGGTAAAAAACTATCATTTTCTGCCTTACATTTCCTTCCTTTTCTGATCAGGCTCCCGTCCGGTGTTTTGGTTTCGGCCGGACCACGGAGTGATATTCACTATCGAAACCCCATATTTACACTATGAAAAAAATTCTATCCCGAATTTTTTCAGCCGCTTTAGCCACAGCCCTCGTGGTGCCTGCCGCAGTTGCAGCGCCCCAGTTGGCTCAGAAGGCTAAGGGCGGAAATGCAAGCGCACTTGCACAAAACAGTGTGGCTGCGCAGAAAGCCCTTCCTCAGGGACTCCTTCAGGTAAAGGGTATCAACGCGCTTGTTGCTCGCACAAATGCAAAAGCCGAAAACAGTGGACTTGCACAGGCCAAGACTTTCTTCGCTCCCAACAAGGAGAAGAAGGCTCCCCTCAAGGTTCAGAAGGCTGAAGGCCAGATGCCCACAATTATCGGTTCGCTTGTCTTCACCAAAAACACGGAGCGTGTAACCGGTCTCTACCAAGTCCCCACTGCAGAAGGTCAGGACTTCCAGCTCCTCGCTGCAGGTGCTCAGGCATCCAACGGTGGTGTCCTTATTGACGAGACCTACTATGCTACCAATTATTTCGAATTCTGGGGCATGATCTTCATCACTGTTGAAGGTTATAATGTAGAGACAGGCGAGAAAGTCTATGAAGCATCTCCCGAGGATGTTTCAGCTATCCTTTTCGGCGCAACATACGATGCTAACACAAACACCACATATTCTATCGGTTATCAGTCTTCCGGTTCGGGTCTTCAGCTCGGCAAGATTGTTTATGAAGAAGATGGTCCTGTTGTTACTCCCATCGCAGAATTCAATTACAACACTTCCGCTCTTGCGATCGATTCCAACGGCCAGCTCTGGGCTATCCTTTATTCGGGTCAGAATGACGGCGACGGTTTTGTAGTCACAGGATCCAGACTCGTTAAGGTCAATAAAGAAACAGGTGCTATTGACGAAATCGGCTCTACCGGCCAACTTCCCCAGTACATCACCGGTGGTGCTATCGACACCAAGACCAACCGTTTCTTCTGGACTGTCTGCAACGCTGCTGAAGAAGCCTACCTCACCGAAGTCAACATGACCACCGGTCTTGCTACCCCCATCCACGTCTTCCCCGAAGGCGATGAGATCACCGGCGTTCAGATCCTCCCCCCCGCTGCCGAGCCCACCGCTCCAGCTGCGGCTACCGATCTCGCTCTCGAGTTCCCCAAGGGAGCTATGACAGGTACAGTGAAATTCACCGCACCTACAACCCTCTATGACGGCACCGCTGCTACCGGCGAACTTTCTTACAAAGTGATCGCAGGTGAGGTATCCGTAGAAGGCACAACTTCTTTCGGCGCCGCTACCGAGGCTGAGATGACATTCACCAAACCCGGTTTCCAGGAATTCATCGTCACCACATCTAACGCTGCCGGTGCTTCGCCCAAGGCTCGCATCAAAGCGTTCATCGGCAACGGTATTCCCGCCACTCCGAAGCCCAAACTCGCTTATGCCGACGGAACCCTTACACTTAAATGGGATTCCATCACCAAATCTGTCGACGGTGGTTACATCGACGTTGATGCAATGACCTATACCATCAAGGATGCTGAGGGCGGAGTTGTTGCTGAAGGAGTCACCGCTACCGAGTGGACCAAAGCGCAGGAAGAGACCGAAGAACTCACCGGCTTCTCTTACACTGTCACCGCTGTGTGCAGCGGCATCTCTTCTGCTCCCGGTCAGTCTAACAGCGTGACTCTCGGTGCCATCATTCCTCCCTACACCAACACATTCGACACCGCTGACGACTGCGCTTCATTCACTATCATTGACGGCAACGAAGACGGTCGCACATGGACATGGTATGACGGCGGAATGCGCGTTCAGTACAACATGTCTCAGCCTATGAACGACTGGCTCATCTCCGCACCTATCAAGGCTGAAGCCGGCCAGGCTTACTATGTAACATTCGATGTCAAGAACCACCTCGAAGGCCGCTATCCCGAAATCTTCGAGATCTGCTGGGGTACTGACAACACTGCCGAGGCTATGACTCACGTCATTGTCGACTCAACTGAAATCACCAACGCTACCTACCTGACCTTCGGCGGCTATGTCGCTCCGACTGAAAGCGGCAAGATCTACGTAGGTATCCACGGTATCTCTGAGACCAACCAGTATTATCTCTACATCGACAACTTCTCTGTCGCTGCCGGTGTTTCTGCCGGTGCTCCCGGCGCTGCAACCGATCTCAAGGTTTCTCCCGCCGCTTACGGCTCGCTCTTCACCTCAGTCGAATTCAAGGCTCCCGCCCTCAGCATCGGTGGTGCCGCACTCACCGCTAATCTCGAAAAGGTAGAGATCATGCGTGACGACGAAGTGATCGCTGTTAAGAACGATGTAAAGCCCGGTGCTTCAATCAAGGTTGCTGATGCTCTTGACGAATCAGGCAATTACACTTACACCGTTGTTGCTTACAACGCTGAAGGCAAAGGCGAGCCCGTTTCGTCCACAGTATTCGTAGGTGTAGCCGCTCCGACCCCTGTGACCAATTTCGCTGTTGCTGAAAATGGCAACAAATACACCATTTCCTGGAATGCTCCCGCAACCGATATCAACGGAAACGCTATCGCTGCAAACCAGGTTAAGTATAATGTTTATTATGTTACCGCTGAAGGTGATCTCCAACTTGTAGCAGAAAACTCTGACGCAACATCATACGTCTATACCTATGAAGGTGCAGAGCAGGATTTCGAACAGTTCGCAGTCGAGGCTGTCACTGAAGGTGGAGCTTCTACTGTTGTCGGTACCGGTCTGATCGCTTGCGGTCCCGCTTATCCCGGAATGTTCGAATCATTCCCCGATGCTGATCTCTCTTACATCCTCGGCCTCAATACATCAGGTGGTGCGAAGTGGGCAATCTATCCCGACGACTACTTCTCCGATGTAGCATCATACGACGGTGACGGCGGTTTCATCGGAATGAACAGTTCGACCCTCGATTATTACGCTATGATCTTCACAGGCAAGATCTCGCTTGCCGACATGACCAACCCCGCTGTAACATTCTACACCTATTCAATCAGCACTGACGACATCAACGAAATCGAAGTCTCTGTTACCGAAGCCAATGCTGACAACTGGGTTCCTGTCAAGTCTATCGTCATCAACGAAGTTGGCCAGAACGGATGGTGCAAGATCACTGTTCCCCTCAACGATTATGCAGATCAGAACATCCAGGTTGGTATCACCGGTGTCATCAAGAAGTATGCTTACATAATGATCGACAACATCAAGATCGGTTCGCTCCTTGCTGACGATCTCGCTGCTGTAGGCATTGCCGCTCCTGCCAAGGTTGCTACCGGTAATGACTATGATGTTACTGTAACAGTTGCCAACGAAGGTGCTAACGAAGCTACCGCTTATACCGTTGAACTCTACGCTAACGGCGAACTCGCCGAGTCGAAGGCCGGCGAAGCTCTAGCCGCTTCCGCTAAGGCTGTCGTCACCTTCACTCAGACAATGTCGGCCGTCGCTACCGAGCCCGTTGTCTACATGGCTAAGGTTGTCTATGCTGCCGACCTCGACAACACCAACAACCAGACCGACGAAGTGACCGTCGCTCCCAAAGTAAGCACCCTCCCCGCTGCTACCGATCTCAAGGGTGATGCTACCGACAACGGTAACGTCCTCACATGGAACGAGCCTGATCTCGCTAACCTCTCTGCATTAGTCAACGAGGACTTCGAAGACGCTGAATCTTGGGCACACGAAGTAGAAGACTGGATCTTCGTCGACGTTGACCAGTCTGAAGTCGGTGGCTTCCAGGGTCTCGATATCCCCGGCATCGAACCCGGCACAACCAAGGCTTCCTGGTTCGTATTCGATGCTTCAGGCGAACAGTTCAACACTACCTATGCTGCTGCTTCAGGCGACAAATATCTCGCTGCTCTCTTCCGCTACGACGACGGCACCACCAACGACTGGGCTATCTCGCCCGTCCTCTCCGGCGCTGCCCAGACCATCTCGTTCAAGGCTAAGAGCTACTCTGGCGACTATCCCGAAAAACTGATGGTTTACTACTCGACCGGTTCTACCGAGGTTGCCGACTTCATTGCCATTGAAGGCGCAACTATCTCGGTTGTTCCCAACGACTGGACCGAATACAATGTGGCTCTTCCCGAAGGTGCCAAGCGTTTCGCTCTCCGCTCATGCGCTACCGGTTCGTTCATGCTCATGCTCGACGACGTTGTCTACGAGTCAGGCAAGACCCTCGATCTCTCGGTTGTCGGTTATGACATCTATCGTGACGGTGTCAAACTCAACACTGAGGTAGTAGCCGAAACCACCTACACCGACGCTACCGCCGAGGCAGGTAAGGAATACACCTACAACGTGATCGTAGTCTACACCACCGGTGCTTCCGCTCCCTCTAACGACTGCAAGCTCACCACCTCTGCTCTCGACTCTATCTTCAGTGGCATCGCCATCAAGGCTGTCAAGGGTCAGATCGAGATCACCGGTGCCCAGGGCCAGGCTCTCCAGGTAGTAGCCGTCGACGGTAAAGTGATCTTCAGCGGCATCGCAGCCGAGAAGAACACCGTCGCTGTCGCTCCCGGTGTCTATGTAGTGAAGGCCGGCGAAAAGGTTGCAAAACTCCTCGTCCGCTAATCACCTGTTGATCTTCCCTCAGGCTTGACCTGAGTCAACCGGCCTCCCCGCCCTCTCCGGCGGGGAGGCTTTTTGCATCATCACCCGTCGGGTCGTGCCGTAGATACACCTCAAATAGGGGATAAAAAATTTTGACATCCCGACAAATTAAACTAACTTTGCATGGCAAACCCCATCCTCACATTGACGCTAATCAACTAATCCAATACAAATTTCAATTTTTATCAGAACTACTATGTGGTTAACATGCTCATCTATAGGGCGTAAGGTCGTAATGGCCCTCACAGGCCTCTGCCTTGTCCTATTTGTCACGTTTCACTGTCTGATGAACGGTGTAGCGCTCTTCTGGCCTTCGGGCTACAACGCTATCTGCGAATTCCTCGGAGCCAACTGGTATGCTCTCGTTGCTACCGTCGGTCTCGCAGCGCTCTTCATCATTCACATCATCTATGCCACCTGGCTCACAATCCAAAACCGCAAGGCCCGCGGCAACGACCGTTATGTCGTAGTCTCGAAGCCCGCTCAGGTTGAATGGGCGTCGCAGAACATGCTCATCCTCGGTGTCGTCATCCTGGCTTTCCTCGTTGTCCACATGATTCAGTTCTGGGCAAAGATGCAGTTGGCCGAGATACTCGGTTATGAGCATATCCATGACGGTGTCGAAGTGGCTCCCGCCGCCGGTACACTCTTCCTCCACCTCGCATTCTCGCAGGTGTGGACACCGATTGTCTACATCATCGGTTTCGTCGCCCTCTGGTTCCACCTCAACCACGGCATGTGGTCGATGATGCAGTCGATCGGCTGGAACAACGACATCTGGATGAAGCGTCTCAAATGCATCGGCTGCTGGTGGACCTCGATCGTCGTGGCTCTCTTCATCGCCGAGGCAGTAGTTTTCACCGTCCGCGCCCACACCAACTCGTTTGAGAAGGAAGTAGCCGAATATGTCGCCTGGAAGACTTCGGCCGACGCTCTCGACACCGACGCTTCGCTCGTCCCCGGTTGCGACCGCCCCACCGGCGCTCCCTGCGACAAGGCATGCGACAAGGCATGCGACAAGCAGTGCGACAAAGCGTGCGAGAAGGCTTGCGAAGGTCAGTGTGACAAGGCTTGCGAAAAGGCATGCGAAGGTCAGGCTTGCTGTGAGGAGACCGAAACACTCATCGTAGTCGAATAAATCTCTCATTCCCCCATTTCCTAACATCTACACAATCACCGATATGGCAGATTACAAAAATCTCGAGGGGATGATCGACTCAACCCCTATCATGAAGGACTATGCCGACATCGAGTCGTCAAAACTCCCCGAATATCAGATTGATTCCAAGATTCCCGAAGGTCCCCTCGCTCAGAAGTGGACAAACTATAAGGCTCACCAGAAACTCGTCAACCCCGCCAACAAGCGCAACCTCGACGTGATCGTCGTCGGTACAGGTCTGGCAGGTGCGTCGGCAGCCTCCACACTCGGCGAACTCGGCTTCAACGTGCTCAACTTCTGCATCCAGGACTCTCCGCGCCGCGCTCACTCGATCGCCGCACAGGGTGGTATCAATGCAGCCAAAGATTATCAGAACGACGGCGACTCGGTCTACCGTCTCTTCTATGACACCATCAAGGGTGGCGACTTCCGCTCGCGCGAGGCCAACGTCTACCGTCTTGCCGAAGTGTCAAACAACATCATCGACCAGTGTGTCGCCCAGGGTGTCCCCTTCGCACGCGAATACGGCGGTCTGCTCGCCAACCGTTCGTTCGGCGGCGCTCAGGTGTCGCGTACATTCTACGCAAAGGGCCAGACCGGCCAGCAGCTCCTGCTCGGTGCCTATGCATCTCTCAACCGTCAGATCAAGAAGGGCACCGTCAAGAGTTTCAACCGTCGCGAGATGATGGACATCGTCATCATCGACGGCCGTGCCCGCGGCATCATCGTCCGCAACCTCATCACCGGCGAACTCGAGCGCTATGCCGCCCACGCCGTCGTGCTCGCTACCGGCGGCTATGGTCGCGCCTTCTTCCTCTCGACCAACGCCATGGGCTGCAACGGCTCGGCTGCCGTCCAGGCTTTCAAGAAGGGTGCCTATCTCGCCAACCTCGCCTTCACTCAGATCCACCCCACATGTATCCCCGTCCACGGTGAAGATCAGTCGAAACTGACCCTCATGAGCGAATCGCTCCGCAACGACGGCCGCATCTGGGTGCCCAAGAAGAAAGAGGATGCCGAGGCTATCCGCGCCGGCAAGAAGAAACCCACCGAGATCCCCGACGAGGACCGCGACTTCTATCTGGAGCGCCGCTATCCCGCCTTCGGTAACCTCTGTCCCCGCGACATCGCTTCGCGTGCCGCCAAGGAGCGCTGCGATGCCGGCTATGGCGTAGGTTCGGGCAACGCCGTCTATCTCGACTTCAAGTATGCCATCGACCGTCTCGGCGAGGATGTCGTCCGCGACCGCTACGGAAACCTCTTCGAAATGTATGAGATGATTTCCGACGACAATCCCTATGAGACCCCGATGATGATCTTCCCCGCTTCCCACTACACAATGGGTGGCATCTGGGTTGACTATGAACTCCAGACTTCGGTGAAGGGCCTCTTCGCAATCGGCGAGTGCAACTTCTCCGACCACGGCGCCAACCGTCTCGGCGCATCGGCTCTCATGCAGGGTCTCGCCGACGGCTACTTCGTGCTCCCCTACACTATGCAGAACTACCTGAGCGACCAGATCAAGGTGCCTCACTTCAAGACCGACGCTCCCGAGTTTGACGCAGCAGAGAAGGGTGTCAAGGAGCGCATCGCAAAACTTATGGCCATCAAGGGTACCAAGAGCCCCGACCAGATCCACAAGCGTCTCGGCCACGTCATGTGGAACTTTGTCGGCATGGGCCGCACACTCCAGGGTCTCGTCAAGGCTCTCGACGAACTCGAGGATGTACGCCAGGAGTTCTACACCGACCTGCGCATAGTGGGTAAGGCCGACGACCTCAACACCGAACTCGAGAAGGCTCTCCGTCTGGAAGACTTCCTCGTGATCGCCAAGATGATGGCCATCGACGCCCTCAACCGCAACGAAAGCTGCGGCGCCCACTTCCGCGAGGAATACCAGCTCGCCGACGGCGAAGCCGCCCGCAACGACAAGGACTACATGTATGTGTCCTGCTGGAAGTATACCGGCGACAACGAGAAGCCCATCCTTCTCAAGGAGCCCCTCGACTATAAGGAAATCAAGGTGCAGACCCGTAACTACAAGTCATAAACCCATCACCCCGACCCTCTCAATACGATAGATCAAAATGGAACATACTATAAACGTTAATCTCAAGATTTGGCGTCAGCGCAGCACTAAGGAACCCGGGGCGATGCAGACCTACCGCGTCGAGAATGTCTCGACCGGGAGCTCGTTCCTCGAAATGCTCGACATGCTCAACCAGCAGCTCGTCGAGAAAGGCGAAGAGCCCGTCGTGTTCGACTCTGACTGCCGCGAAGGCATCTGCGGCATGTGCTCGCTCTACATCAACGGTCATCCCCACGGACCCGTGCAGGGCATCACCACTTGCCAGCTCCACATGCGTAAGTTCAACAACGAAGACACCATCACCATCGAGCCCTGGCGCTCGGCCGCATTCCCCGTGGTGCGCGACCTCATGGTCAACCGCAACGCTTTCGACCAGATCCAGCAGGCAGGCGGCTATGTCTCGTTCAACTGCGGTGGCGCACCCGATGCCAACAATCTCCCCATCTCGAAGGAAGTGGCCGACATGGCCATGGACTCGGCTACCTGCATCGGCTGCGGTGCGTGTGTCGCTGCCTGCAAGAACGGCTCGGCCATGCTCTTCGTCAGCGCCAAGGTGAGCCAGTTCGCTCTCCTTCCCCAGGGACAGGTGGAGCGCGCCCGCCGCGCCCGCGCCATGGTGGCAAAGATGGACGAACTCGGCTTCGGCAACTGCACCAACACCGGCGCATGCTCGGCCGAATGTCCCAAGAACATCTCGCTCAGCAATATCGCCCGTCTCAACCGCGAGTTCATCAAGGCAAAACTTGCCGATTGATAACCCGGGCATCAAAATGATCTGACCTCTACGGAGGGTGTCGCTTCACGATCGAAGGCACCCTCCGTTTTTATGACCTTACTTAAAAAATGGCGAAAAAGAAAAAACAGAGTGCCGCGGCGCGCACAGGCGGGGCGATCCCGATGTCGCCGGCCAGATTCATGAGGGAGAAAGCCCGCACACTTCCTGTCGGGAAATGCTACATCATGCGTGATTGGCAGAAGAAAGCCGATGTCGTGGCTGTGGTGACGCGCCGTCGCGGGAGCGGCAACATCGTGATGTGCTCCTTCCTCGTCGACACATGTTGTATGGGCATCAAGGATCTCGATCTCTCCGTCAACATGACTCCCGAACAGTGGGAGGAAAAACTTGCCGAATTACAGGAATTTTTCGGCCTTGAGGAGGTAGGTTATGCCGTGGTCCACAACTTCCTGCTCACCGCTCTCGATTTCGCGGAGGAGGGAGGCATCGAACCACCCGAACCGTGGGAAATCGCGCAGTATATCCTCGACGACGACACCGACGATATCCCCATGATCGACTTCCGATTCGGTGTCGAGGGGAAGCATGTGCTCTACCCGACTTCCTATGCGGTCACGCCCGATATGATCAGAAAAATGCGTGACAATCTCGGCACCGACTTCGTCAATCTAGCCGGCGACGAACATACTAAAGGTATAACAACGTGGCTCGATGAAGAGGAGGCCCGACATCCGCATGAACCCTACATCGACCCCGGCGATTTCCCTGAGCCTCCCCCGACAGACATCATCGCTCATCCCGACATAATCGAAAAACTGAGCAAGATCGACGAACTTCCTCCCGAAGAACTGACGGAGCAGATTGACGAGATCATCGTTCATGACTCCGATTCGCTGATGTCGGATTTCAATATCGCGTTGCTCAACGAGATTGCCCTCACACGTTACGAAAACGAGGAGATGAATTTCCGTCCGCTGCTCTTCAACATCATATTCGCCGCTATCGAGCATGCCACCGATCAACTTGCGCCCGCGATGGAGCAATTGCTGCTGATGGACGATGATTTTTATGACTATCATTTCGGCACCGTCCCGGCCGAACTTCTCCCGACCCTCCTGGCCCGCGTGTTTGCCGACGCGCCTGAAAGACTCGAGGCCATCATCTGCAGGAAAGGTCTTGTAGAGATAGCCCGCGTGTGTGCCATGAGCGGCCTCGCCCTCATCCCGCAGGTCAATCCCGACCGGAGGGAATCAATCAGGAATTTCTTCGTCAGATTGCTTGAGGAGGCACCCGAAAAAGTGAAGAATCTCGATGCTCTCGATGCCCACTCCGCAGGATTTCTTCTGTGTGAGTTACTTGATTTCGGATGCGACGAAGAACTGCATCGCCTGGGAATGCGTCTTTTCGAACTCGACCTTATCGATCGCGGCATCATCGATCCCGGAAGTTTCAGGGTCGGCTTGCGTTGTGAAAATCAACTTAAGACTCGTCAGGCTCTTCTGGGATCCTTAGAAGTCGAGTAGTTTATATCGTGCATGCGCGGTCTGTTTGGAGACCCTGTTGAAATGCCACCATTCGGTGCGGATGGTCGAAAATCCTGCCTCCCGCATCACTCTCCGGAGCAGTAGGCGGTTCTGTCGCTCGGTCTCGCTGATGACCCCTCGTTTGACCAACTGCTCCTCCCGGTCGATATTGGCCTCGACACCGAGATGATCCACCGGAGTCCCCATCGGCAGTTCGCGACCTGACGGATCGGCTATCGTGATGTCGACTGCAAGCCCGTAGTTGTGAAGTCCGCCCCCTTTGGCGGGATTGGCCACATATCGGGCCATCGGTGTACCCGCCACCGTGCGGAACATACGTCGCTGCACGCTCATCGGCCGTGCCGCATCCTTGACCAACAGATGATAGCCCGGCATGATCGAGTCGAGCAGTTTCTGCGCGCGTCCGAGCGAAAGCGCCGCGTCAGGGTGCAGCCACGCACCCTCGAGATCCTCATAGAGCACACGCGAAGTGAAGTTGTCGGGACGGCTGTACATCAGTTCCACCATCACCCCGGGCACTTTTTCGCCCACGTTTATAAAACCGAGCCACGCGAGACGCTCGTCGAGACCTGCAGCGTAAATCTGAGTGGTCACAATCGTCATAATCAGCAATAGGAGATGTTTCACGC
Source organism: uncultured Muribaculaceae bacterium (assembly GCA_947173755.1). Classification (GTDB taxonomy): domain Bacteria; phylum Bacteroidota; class Bacteroidia; order Bacteroidales; family Muribaculaceae; genus Duncaniella. The sequence goes on along the minus strand of CAMWGM010000002.1, from coordinate 1,261 downwards.
TGCAAAGTTACACAAAATCCCTCGGCCGCCGTCAGATGTCGCTTACGAAAAAACCTTAAAAACCTCAATGTGACGATGATGTTTTGAATGTTTTTCGCTAATTTTGCACGATATCCCGACTTTCAAGCCTTTTTCGATGCCTTACAGGTTCAAAATATTCATTTTATTTCTTGCAGCGTTAATTCCTGCCATACTGTCGGCGCAGATAAATACCGACCAGGTGGTACGCATAGGCCGTAACAACCTCTACTTCGAGGATTACGTCCTTTCGATCCAGTATTTCAATCAGGCCATCAACGCCAAGCCCCATCTCGCGCAGCCATACTTCTATCGCGCCGTCGCGAAATTCAATCTCGACGATTATCTCGGTGCCGAGGCTGACGCAACGATGGCTATCGAACGAAATCCGTTCATTGTCGATGCCTACGAGGTGAGAGGTCTTGCCCGGCAGTTCACCGGTAACAACCGTGGTGCCGTCAGCGACTACGACGCCGCCCTCGCGATGCTGCCCGAAAACCGCGGGTTGCTCTACAACAAGGCTCTTGCGCAGCAGGACATGAAGGATCTTGCCGGAGCCGACTCCACCTACTCCACCCTTCTGCGCATATTCCCCGGCTTCGAAGGGGGATATATCGGCCGTGCCCGTCTGCGCCTCGAGCAGAAAGACACCATAGGGGCGAGTGCCGACATCGAGCGTGCGCTTCAGATCAACAAGAATACAGTCAACGCCTACGTGATGCGCGCAGACATCGCCATCTCTTCGGCACAGAACTACAAGGAAGCGCTCGAGGATATGAACCAGGCCATCAGACTTCAGCCGAAGTTTGCCGGATTCTACATCAACCGCGCCTATCTGCGCTATATGACCGACGATTTCAACGGTGCGTTCGCCGACTACGATTATGCCATCCAACTCGAGCCGCAGAATGAGGTGGCGCTCTTCAACCGCGGTATGCTCCGGGCCGAGGTGCAGGACCGCAACCGCGCCATCGACGACTTCTCGACCGTTCTCTCGCTCAACCCCTACGACTATAAGTCGCTTTACAACCGCTCGATCCTTCTGGCCGATATTGGCGACTTCAACAGCGCCCTGTCTGACATCGGCCGTGTCATCGAAGCCTTCCCCGATTTTGCGGCTCCCTATTTCGTCCGCTATGACATCTATCGCCGAAAAGGTGATATGGCCGCGGCTAAACGTGATTATGACAAGTCGATCTCGCTCGCCAAGACGATGGTCCAGACCGACGGTGCCCGGCGACTG
>CAMWGM010000001.1 GCA_947173755.1 uncultured Muribaculaceae bacterium | reverse complement strand
CTTTTTCAAATCAAAAAAGAACAGACAAACTTATCAGTGTTTGTTGTTCTGTATTAAGTCAGAACCGTTTCCTTCAGATGGCCCGCGGATCCCGAACCGGTCAGAAACCGATTCATATAAACGCCGGATATTATCTTCTTGTATGGAATTTGACAGAGATCTTATGACATCCGTCCTGACCTCAACGGAGGCGGACGGTGTACTCGTCTCTTGTACTACTTCATCGTTGCAATCATTTCAATGTTCTCTTGTTTCCGGTATGCCCGAGAGCATCGCCGAAATGTTTTGCAAAGTTACGGAGAAATTTCGAACCGTGCAAGACTTTCTGAAATTTTAACTAAGTTTTAACGTTTAACCTTCGAACTTTTTCAATTCCCGGTTGTTCAAACTTCGCCGTGCCTGTCTCCACAAGCACTCCCTTTCGGAAAGCGAGTGCAAAGGTAGAAACTTCTCTCATAACCACCAAATATTTTCTATAATTTAACATTAATTTAACATTTAGATTATCTGAAATCGCTTTCTTCGACCACAAACATCGATTTCCGCCCGAAAATACTGTTAAATATTGAAAATGCACAATTCTCATCAGTGCCGCCGAGGCACCCGTGAGAATTGTGCATTTTTATATTGTTCTCTTAAAGGGAGATCAGTGAATCTCCACTTTTTTTGTCGGAGGAAGAGTGTTGTTACGCTCATCGACCGCCGCGATCACTTCGTGAGCCAGATGCGCGAAAGCGTGTCCCGTCAGTGTCGTCGGATCGAGAGCGGCCGGTTCTCCCGCATCGCCGGTCTCGGCAATAGTCCCCACGAGCGGGATCTGCGCAAGAAGTTTCACTCCTAACGACTCAGCCAATTTCACGCCGCCTTCTTTACCGAATATATAATAGCGTTCGTCAGGATGGGCGGCCGGAGTGAAATAAGCCATGTTTTCCACAAGTCCGAGTATGGGCACGTTGACCTTCTCGTCCATAAACATTGCTATGCCTTTGCGTGCGTCGGCAAGCGCGACCTCCTGGGGTGTCGTCACAACAACCACCCCGGTCATTGCCAGCGTCTGCACAAGAGTCAGATGTATGTCTGAGGTTCCGGGGGGCATATCGATGAGAAAATAGTCGAGTTCGCCCCAGTCGGCATCGGTGACGAACTGTTTGAGAGCGTTCGACGCCATCGATCCTCGCCAGAGCACTGCCTTATCGCGGTCGACTACGAAACCTATCGACAACACTTTGACACCATAACGCTCAACGGGGATTATCAGCGGCCGACCATCGACATCGTGTATATAGAGCTGCTCATCCTCAATGCCGAACATCTTGGGAACGCTCGGACCGAAGATATCGGCGTCAAGCAGCCCGACACGATAGCCTTCCTGAGCCAGGGCAACAGCGAGATTGGCTGCGACGGTGGACTTACCGACACCACCTTTTCCCGATGACACTCCGACGATATTCTTCACACCGGGCAGAAGAGGAGCCTGTTTCTGCGGAGCGGGGCGCACCGACGAAGTGTTGACGGTCACCTCGACATCGGGCGAAACATGTGTATGGATCGCTGTCTCGGCAGCCTTGACCACCGATTTCATAAACGGATCGGGCATCTTGGGAAACTTCAGTGTGAACGACACTTTCATGCCATCGATGCGCAGGTCATCCTCGAGCATTTCCTCGGTGACAGGTTTACCGTTGCCGGGATAGCGCACGGTCGAAAGAGCGTCGGTGATAAGTTTGGGATAGAGAGTCATATTATTTTTCGATATTTGCTAAAAATTCAGTGGTTCCGCGTCCGAACGACCGGTATGTGTCCGGCTCGATCTCAATCTCCGGTTCGGAGAGCACGGCTCCGACGTCAGGCAGACGAAACGCTATGTATTTGCTCGGAATTCCACGGCCGAGCCATTGCTGTTCATAGTAAGTCGTGATGCGCGGAACCCGATCGGCCCATACGGAGGCATAAAGGTCGGGGGTAGCGGCCACAATGTCAAGCCCATTATGTCGGGCCATGGCGAGAGTGTAGGTGTAAAGGAAAGGAGAATCGGTCTTCAGATGGATCATCGCGCCTGCCGGAGCGACCCTGCGATAGATATCCAGGAAGTGAGTTCCTGTGAGGCGCTTGTTGACCTTCTTCATCTGAGGGTCAGGAAACGTGATCCATATGGAGTCTATCTCGCCCGGCGCAAAAAACTCGGGGAGCAGATGAATAGAAGTCCGTAGAAACCGGACGTTGGAAATTCCTTCCTCATCGACCTGACGCGCCCCTGTCCACATCCTGGCACCCTTTATATCAATACCGATGAAATTTGCCTCAGGATCGCTCTTGCCCATCCCGACAGCATATTCACCTTTGCCGCATCCCAGTTCGAGCACAATCGGATGGTCGTTACCAAAAACTTCTTCATGCCAACGTCCGCGCAACGGACAGCCACCCTCGTCATTGATGACCGACTGAGGATACTGGAAGACGCAACCGAAGCGCTCCATATCGGCAAATTTCTTAAGTTTGTTCTTTCCCATCAGCGTCTTAGTTTCATGGTGGATCTTCCGCCACCGGCAGAAGAGAATTCTATGATAAAAAATGGATTCTCAGTTCGCGAAGTGTCAACCGATCCTTCCGCCGAGTCGCCGGTTCCTGACCATCGGCCGACCAACCGGCCCTCGATATCGAAAACCTTCACTTGCCGCAATGGTCTCATCGCCCTGAAAAGCAACATGGCACCTTCGAACCGACACTCGATATTTTCGATCGGGTCTGCTGAAATCCCGCCGCCGGAAGTTGTCCGGGTGATTGCGAAACTACTCCATTGCGGAGCCGAGGCGAATAGGGGCGCCATTTCTTCGGAGGCCAGGAGAGACACCTGAGCGCAATTGACACCGGCCCACACTTCAGACCCCAGTGAGGGAACAGCCTCAAGCGACCGGCAGTCGATCGTATCGAGTGACATTGTCCTCTCGAAAGCCCCCACGCCTATATAACTTAGCGACGACGGCATCTGCAACACCTTGACATCGCGAAGACCCGCAAAGGCAAAATCGCCTATCTCGCCCAGGCCCTCCCCGAGAGGTGCCGAAAGATCGGTCAGCCGCGAGGCGCAAGCGAAAGCAAGAGCCGGAACAGATGCAAGCGCCGGCATTTCGACAACGACAAGCGACGTGTCGCCGAAAAACACCTTCTCGCCCATCTGCACGAGTCCCGCAGGAAGACGTACCTCACACAGGTTGCCACACCCTGCAAACGCCTCGTCGGAGAGTCCTGTAATGGCAGTGGATGAAAGATCTATGGTTTCGAGGCCGGAATGTGCGAACGCATCCCTGCCAATTCTTTCAATCGTTTCAGGAAACTCCACTTCGCTCAACTGCAGACATCCTGCGAAGGCTCCGTCGCCGATCTCTTTCACCGAATCGCCCATCACAAGAGTCTTAAGACTCTCGCACCGGCTGAAACACCTCTCCGTTATCGAGCAAGCGCGGCATATCACTCTTTCGAGCGCCTGACAACCGCTGAAAGCATATGGCATCAGCCGTGTCTCCGATCCTTCGATGATGACCTCCTTGAGCGACGGAGATCCGGCGAAAGCCCCGGTGCCGACATATCTCGCCGTGGCCGGGATGACCACCGACTCACAGCCACATTCCATCATGGAATAGTCGGCTATGCTGTCGGGAGTCAGTTCAGTCGCACCATACGCCGTGATAACCACAGCCAGGGCACTTGCCACGAGCCACTGCCGGCACATCGCTGTCAGTTCTTTTTGCCCCCTGCGCGACGCTGCTGTTCGCGCATCATGGCCTGCTGCTGCTTCTGAGCCTCTTCGAGTTTACGCTGCATCCAGCCTTTTTTCTTCGGTTTCTTGGCATTCTCGGCAATCTTGGCCCTGATCTTGTCCTCGCTGACGAAATGACGGAAAGCATATGTCATGATGATGGTGATCAGGAGCGACAGGAAGTAATAGTAACTCAGGCCGGCAGCATAATTGTTGAAGATGAAGAGGAACATCACCGGCATCAGATACATCATCCATTTCATACCCGGCATTCCCGACTGGTTCTGGGTCTGCATGGTCGAATGGGTATATATGATATTGGTGACTGTCATGAGCAGACAGAAGAGCGAGATATGATTGCCGAAAGTTCCGGAAATCAGCGGAATGTTCTGCGACCATGAGATAATGGCATCAGGTGCGGCAAGATCCTTGGCCCAGAGGAAACTCTTGCCTCTGAGTTCGATGGCCGAAGGGAAGAACCAGAACATTGCGACGAGCACAGGCATCTGCAGCAACATCGGCACACAACCCGACATCGGGTTAGCCCCGGCACGTGTATAGAGAGCCATTGTCTCCTGCGAGCGTTTCATGGCGTTCTCCTGACCGGGATACTTGTCATTGATAGCCTTGATGTCGGGCGCGAGCGTACGCATCACTGCCTGCGAACGCAGACTCTTGTAGGTGAAGGGATAGAGGATTATCTTGATGAAGATGGTGAGGAGCAGGATCACGATACCGTAGTTCGAGATGAACGATCCCAGGAACGAGAACACCGGAATGATGATCAGCGTGTTGATCCAGCGGAAGATGGGCCAGCCGAGAGGAATGAGTTTGGTCAGATGCATATTCTCCTCGGGGAACACCTGCTTCTCGACAGCCTTCATCACCGGATAGGAATTGGGGCCGAGATAGAAGATCATCGAAGCCGGACGGGCTTTCGACGCCGAATAGTCGAGCGTGAGGGCGATATTCATCTCCTTGATGAAATCAGCGTCATCCTCGAGCATCTTGCTGTCCATATCAGCGGCGGCGAAATTGGTGGCCGACATCAGCACGGCCGAGAAGAACTGGTTTTTACAGCTCACCCATTTCACCTGCTGGTTGACTTCTTTCTTGTCATTCTTGTTTTCCGACAGATTTGCCACATCTCCGTCAGGATACATATAATATAATGCGGAGTTTCTCTCCTCAAACACTCTGCCCGCCTCAAGACGGCGCATCTTCTGATGCCAGTCAAGATCCATCGTGGCCACCGACGAGGGGATTATGCTCTGCATACCCTCCTGCTCGATATCCATTCTGACGAGATAGGAATCCTTGGGCAAAGTGTAGCGGATGTTCCATGTGGCTCCATCGCCGAGCGCCAACTGCATGACGACGGTCGAATCGTTGACCTGAACCGGATTGAAATAGAACTCGCGGGTGTCTAAACGCTGTGTGGCCGACGTAAGGGTGAAACCGTAACTGTCTGTGGCAGGATCGAGCAGCGTGACGGCAGTCGAGTCATAACTCTGATAATCCTTGAGTTCGGCGCGGGCTATCACGCCCCCTTTGTTCGAAAGATCGAGAGCCAGTTTCTCATTTTCCAGACGGACGGTCGTTGAGTCGCCGGCCAGATGGCGCGCAAATCCCTTGTAGCGCACTGCCGTGGTCAGCGCCTTGCGCAGATTTGCCACTGCTTCCGAGGCAGCGGTCATCGACATACCATCGAGACGGTTTGCCAGAAGAGGCGCAACCTCCACCACGCCAGAAGTCGTAGTGACTGTGCCGCCTACCGTGCCTGCTCCATCCACACTGAGACTGACACCTTCAAGACGGAGTGTCGAGGTATGGGTGGCGCTGTCGGTGACACCGAGTTCTCTGACCGTTGCCGCCACCATGGCAGCCTCGGCTCCGGTGATCGAATCGAGAGTAAGGTTTCCGGGATCGGCTGCCTTAGCCGCCTCGGCCTGCTCCATGCGTTCGCGTTCCTGACGCTGACGCTCGAGTTCTTCCTGTGACGGCTGATTGAGCCAGGTGAATCCGAAGATCACCAGAGCCATCAGCAGCATGCCCATAAGGGTATTCTTATCCATTTAGTCGCTTGTTGTGATTATTTTTGTGTTTATTATGGTAATTCTTCTCAATTTTTTTCTTCGCCATATTCTATCGCGGCTCCGACAAATGACTTGAAAAGCGGCGAAGGAGCCAGGACTGTCGACTGATACTCGGGGTGGTACTGTGTGCCGACATACCAGCGTTTTTCAGGCAGTTCGACCACCTCCACGAGATGTGTCTCGGGATTTTCACCCACACACTTCATCCCGGCCTTTTCGAATGCCTCGCGATAGTCATTGTTGAACTCGAATCTATGGCGGTGACGCTCACTGATGTCGGTCCTTCCGTAAGCCTCCGCCACACGGCTTCCCTCTTTCAGACGGCAGTCATAGGCGCCCAGACGCATCGTGCCTCCCATGTTGTGGATGCTCTTCTGCTCCTCCATGAGATCGATGACATTGTGGGGAGTATGCGGATCCATCTCGGTCGAATTGGCATCCTTCAGCCCGAGCACGTTGCGCGCGAACTCTATCACCATGCACTGCATTCCGAGACAAATGCCCAGAGTCGGCACATCATGGGTGCGACACCACTCGAGTGCCACGAATTTTCCTTCGATGCCGCGCTGTCCGAAACCGGGAGCCACTACCACTCCGTCGAGTCCGGCCAATTTTTCGCCGACATTCTCATGTGTGATCTTTTCCGAATGGATATATTTCAGGTCAAGACGGCGCCCGGCGTAAGTGGCGGCCTGAAACAGCGCCTCGTTGATCGACTTATATGCGTCCTGCAGTTCGACATATTTTCCCACAAGCCCGATGGTGACCTTCTTTTCGGCTGTCTCCATCGCTGTCAGGAAGTCGTGCCACGGCTCCATGTCAGGCTCCTTTTCAAGAGGTGCGTGGAGTTTTCGGAGCACGATGTCGTCAAGATGCTGCTCGTGCATCAGCACCGGGATACGGTAGATCGACGGAGCATCCTTGCTCTGCACGACAGCATTGGGACTGACATTGCAGAAACGGGCTATCTTCCTTCTCATCTCGGCCGGAATGTCATGCTCGGTGCGGAGCACGAGCACGTCAGGCTGAATACCCAGTTGCTGAAGTTGCTTCACAGAGTGCTGCGTCGGTTTGGTTTTCAGTTCCTTTGCGGCGGCGATATAGGGGACATAGGTCAGATGGACACACAGGGTGTCATCCTCATACTCCCATCTCATCTGCCTGACAGCCTCGAGGAAGGGGAGACTCTCGATGTCGCCCACCACTCCTCCGATCTCCGTGATGATGAAATCAAACTTTCCTGTTTTTCCAAGCGCCATCACGCAGCGCTTGATCTCGTCGGTGATATGGGGAATGATCTGCACCGTCTTTCCCAGATAGTCGCCCCGACGCTCCTTGTCGATCACGCTCTGATAGATTCTGCCCGTCGTCACATTGTTGGCACGTGTCGTGGCGATGTTCGTGAATCGTTCGTAATGTCCCAGATCCAGGTCGGCCTCATGACCATCCACCGTCACATAACATTCTCCGTGCTCGTAGGGGTTAAGTGTTCCCGGATCGATGTTGATATACGGATCGAATTTCTGGATGGTGACGCGAAAGCCGCGGGCCTTAAGCAGACAGGCGAGCGACGATGCTATGATGCCTTTTCCGAGCGACGACACCACGCCGCCGGTCACAAAGATATACTTGGTTTCCACACTCTGTGAGATTGGTTGGTGATTTAAAATGCAAAATTACAAAATTCTTCTCAACTTCACCGCTCTGAAACTGAAATTTTAGCCCCCCTTCCCCAATTTCGATTTTTCCTACTACAAATTTTGCACGCACAATCTTTTTGTATAACTTTGCCCCATGGAAAAGATTTCTGCCACCATCATCGCCTTCAACGAAGAGAAACGCATTGCGGCTTGTCTCGAGTCGCTGCAAGGTGTGGCCGACGAAATCATCGTGGTCGATTCCAATTCCACCGACCGCACTGTCGAGATTGCACGTTCGATGGGGGCCGTAGTCACACTCCGGTCTTTCAATGGCTTCGGTGCCCAGCGCCAGTTTGCCACATCTCTCACCTCCCACCGCTACGTGCTGTCGATCGATGCCGACGAGGTCATCTCGCCTGCCTTGCGCCAGTCAATTCTCCGGCTCAAGGAGGAGGGTTTCACCCATCGCGTCTACTCGCTGTCGCGTCTGAATTTCTATTGCGGCTACCCCGTGCGCCACTGCGGCTGGTATCCCGACCCTCATATCCGTCTCTTCGACAAGCGTTACGCCAACTGGAATCTGCGTGACGTCGGCGAAAAAGTCGTGTTTCGCGACAATGTAATTCCCGAAGCGATCGATGGCGACATACTGCACTATCGTTGCGACACTCCCGACCAGTTTGATGCCGTGACTCGCCGTCACTCCTCCATCAAAGGCTCGCTCATCGCATCGCGCCATGAAGAGACTCTTACACCCTTCACCCCCTACCTGAAAGCCATCTCCGCTTTTTGCGGTTCCTATCTCGGCAAGGGTGGGATATTAGAGGGTGCGGTCGGGCGTGCCATCTCCGCTCAGGCTTTCAAGGGCGAACTCCTCGCCTATCGTGAAGCGCGACGCCGGCGCAACAGTTGACCACCTTATTTATATTATAGCATTTTCTCATAAAACTCAGGTCGCGACTTCACCCATCGCAACTTGAGTTTTTCATTATGCTCTTTTCCCACCCCTCGCTTTGCATAAAAAAAGTTAAGCATACAGATCAATATTTATAATATCGGTTAAAATAATCACACTCCCCTCACACCTCCCACATTAAGATCCATCGCATCTCTTTCAGAGACAACAATCGGACACCCGGCGGTTTAAGGGTGTCCGATTCAAGCGTTAAACATGTTCTGCCAATAAAATATTTATTCTTCTACATTTTGATCCACCGACTCGTTTTTAATTTCAATTCTCTACTATCAGGAAGTATCGATAACGTTAATTTTTACCTAAAACATATGTTCTCTGACGACTGAGCAATTTTTCTGACCACACTCTCTTTATAAGAGAGCATGACGCGTCATATCATTCTGATTTACAATATCTTCATTCCATATTGTCTCATCAATCGCCACAACAGATGAGATTTTTAAAAAAAATACCACGAAAAACACTGTAAACTATTTGCTTGTAATAGGATTATTTATTAATTTTGCATTAACAATTATTATCTCTTATAAAAAGATAATCCTTAGACGCCTGTCGGAAAAAGGAGAGCCCTTTTCCGTGCGCCCATGAAAGACTTCTGAATTTTAACAATTTTTTACCATAATCTTTATACCCATCATTATTACATCATGAAAAACAGTAAGATGTTAGATGTGAGCCGGGGAAAGATCAAAGGCTTCAGCCGGTATCTTTTCACCCTTATCATCGCAGTGATGACTCTCGTTTCCACTGCGCAAGCAAAAACTGTCACAGGTAGCGTCACCGACGAAGCCGGCGAACCGATCATCGGAGCCAGCGTCCTGGTCAAAGACTCCAAAGTGGCCGCTATCACCAATTTCGACGGCGCTTATTCAATCAACGTTCCCGACAACGGCGAACTTATCTTCAGTTATGTCGGCTATTCCACACAATCTGTCAAAGTAGCCGGTAAAAGCGTCATTGATGTAGTGCTCAAGGAAAACCGCGAGCTCCTCGACGAAGTCGTAGTCATCGGTTACGGCACTGTCAAACGTAAAGACCTCACCGGCGCTGTCGCTTCAATGAAGAACGCCGATGTCGTCGTTGCTCCTACCAACAACGTCATGGAAGCCCTTCAGGGTAAAGTGGCAGGTATGGACATCACCAAGTCATCGGGCGAAACCGGTAGCGATGTCAACATCCTCCTCCGCGGTTCACGCTCTATCTACGGTGACAACCAGCCCCTCTTCATCATCGACGGTCTGCCCGGTTCCTACAACCAGGTCAACCCCAGCGATATCGAGTCGATCGACGTCCTCAAGGATGCTTCTTCGACCGCTATCTACGGTTCGGCAGGTGCCAACGGTGTCATCATCATCACCACCAAGCGCGGTCAGGAAGGCAAGGCTGTCGTCAACTTCGACGCATACTATGGCTTCTCAGGCAAAGCCAACTTCAAGAACGGTATGATCGGCGAGGAATGGATCAACTACCAGCGTGAGTCTTACAAGTACAACAACGGTATGTATCCCTCCGACATGGCTACCCTCTTCGGCAATCCCGCTTACTATGACGCCTACGAGGAAGACAAATGGATCGACTGGGTCGACCTCGCTTCCGGCCATCACGCAACCACTCAGAAATATGCTCTCTCGGTGAGCGGCGGCACAAAAGCCACCCGCATCTTCGCCTCTACTTCCTACTCTCAGGAAAGCGGTCTGCTCCCCAACGAAGAGCGTGATCTCTACTCGCTGCGTCTCAACATCGACCAGGAGATCAACAAGTTCGCCACCATCGGTTTCACCAGCAACCTCACCTACACCGATCACGACCGTGCCGTCAAGAACACCTACACCAAGGCTCTCTCGGCATTCCCCCTCGGCGATCCCTATGATGCAAACGGCAATCTTCAGGACGAATTCATCAACGGCCAGTTCTCACCCCTTGGCGACTTCATCCCCTACCAGTATGCCTATAATATCAAGTCGACCTATATCAACTCGATCGGCTACCTCGAACTCCGTCCCGTGAAGGGTCTCACCTTCCGCTCGCAGATCAGCACCACCCTTTCCAACAGCCGTCAGGGTCAGTACTGGGGCGCCAAGGCCAACGCCAATCCTCCCAGTTACTCCAAGTCGCCCTACGCTCAGAAAAACCACAACAACGGCTGGGGCTACACCTGGGAAAACATCCTCTCCTATAACGCTACTATCAAAGACCACTCATTCGGTGCTCAGTTCATCACCTCTTACAGCAAGAACACCAACGAATCAACCATCGCAGGCAGCGGCGGTTTCGACATCGACACATGGCAGTACCACCGCCTCATGTCGGGTGCTGAAGCAATCCACGTTGAGTCCGACTACGCCCGCACACAGAAGATGTCTTACGCAGTCCGCGTCAACTACAACTTCAAGGACCGTTACCTCTTCACATTCTCAAACCGCTGGGACGGTGTGAGCTGGTTCTCTGAAGGCCACAAATGGGATTCATTCCCCGCAGGTGCTATCGCATGGCGTCTCTCCGAGGAAGGTTTCATGGAAGACACCCGCGACTGGCTCGACAACGCCAAGATCCGCGTCAGCTACGGTATCACCGGTAACTCGGGTGGCGTAGGCGCATACGGCACTCTCGGTCAGGCATGGTACTATACAAGTGCAGGTGTTTCAGTCGGTGGTAAGGAAGTTCCCTTCGTACAGTACACCGGCGTGACTCCCAGCCCCATGCTCGGATGGGAAAAATCCTACAACTGGAACGTCGGTCTCGACTTCTCGGTTATCAAAAACCGCCTCGACGGTTCTATCGAATGGTTCAAGACAAAGACCAACGGCCTTCTCTTCAAGCGCACAGTGCCCATCACATCCGGTCTCACCGGCTGGGGCTCTCCCCTCGGCAACTGGCAGAACCTCGCCAAGACCCGCAACCACGGTGTCGAAATCACTCTTAACAGCCGCAACATCATCACCAAGGACTTCCAGTGGACCACCTCGCTCACCGCAACCTGGAGCAAGGAAAAGATCGTTTCGCTTCCCGAAGGCGACATCGTAGCCTCGAAACTCTTCGAAGGTCACCCGATCCACAGCATCTACAACTATGAGTATGCAGGTCTCTGGCAGACAACCGATGATCCCGATCTCATGAAAATCTACAATGTAGAACCCGGTTTCATCAAGATCAACACGGTTCCCAACATCACTGTCGATGATCAGGGCAACGAAGTTTCCGATGAAGGTCTCCATGCCTACGGAACAAAGGACCAGAAGATCCTCGGTCACTCCAACCCCAACTGGATCCTCGGTCTTAACAACAATTTCACCTATCGCGACTTCGACCTCTCGTTCTTCCTTATGGGACGTTTCGGTCAGACTATCGAGAGCAGCCTTCTCGGTTACTACAACGCTTCAAACTCCATCACAACCAACCAGATCGCCGGCATCGACTACTGGACCGAGGAAAACCCCGGAGCATTCTATCCCCGTCCCGGTACAGGCTCGCGTCAGGGCACTGTCCTTCCCGCACTCCGCGTGGCTGACGGCTCGTTCGTGAAGATCAAGAACATCACTCTCGGCTATACACTCCCCCGCAAGATTACCCGCAAGGCTCTCATCGAGCGTCTGCGCATCTATGCTACAGCCTACAACCCCTGGATCATCGTCAACGATACCCGTCTCAAAGGCACCGACCCCGAAATGGGCGGATCTGACAACTTCCCCACCTACAAGCAGTTTGTCTTCGGTGTAAACCTTACATTCTAATCCATAAATTGCTCATCTAAAAATGAACCTCAACATATCGAAACTCATCAAGGGCGGCAGTCTCTGCGCAGCCCTGGCACTCACCTCCTGCTCGCTCGAAGAGGTGAACCCCGGCGGTATGACGATCGAAAATTTCGCCACCGACCCCAAAACCTTCGAAGCAATCATCAACCAGTGCTACTTCGGTCTCGAGCGCGCTTTCTACAACACCGAAGATTTCATGCGCTTCACCGAGGGTAACACCGACCTATGGACTTCGCAGGCCAACAAACTTGGCGTCAACGATAAGGTCTTCAAGTTCTATGCCAACGCGATGCCCGACATCACCTACATGAACGCATTCTGGAATGCGGCATATGACGGCATCGGCGGTTGTAATATTGCTATCCGTCTCGCCCCGACCTGCCCCTTCAACACCGATGAAGAGCGCAACACTGTTGTTGCAGCCGCCCATTATCTCCGTGCCGTCTACTACTACCACCTCGTCGAACTCTTCGGAGGCGTGGTCGCACTCGACGAGAATGTGCTTGATGTTATCTACAGCCCCGAACGTACCGAGCCGATCGACATCTACCGTCAGTTCATCATCCCCGATCTCCGCTTCGCCGTAAAATGGCTCCCCAAGGGTGACGATACATTCGACAACAATCCCACCAAGAAGGCTGCTCTCGGCATGCTCGCCAAGGCTTGCCTCGCAACCCAGCAGTATGGAACGACCGAATTCCTCCAGGAAGGTTACGATGCTGCCAAGGATCTCATTTCCGACTGCGAGAACGGTGGCGCTAAATATGGTTGCTACATGTATCCCGCTTATGAGGATATCTTCGCCGAGTCAAACAACAAGACCAACAAGGAAGCGCTCTGGAAATACTCCATCAATCCCAAGGGTGCCAGCCTCGGCAACCATAAACTAAACATGAACGACAACCACTTCATGTGCCAGCTCAACCACTTCGGTGCCCGTATCTTTGGCACAGAGGCTTCTGTCAAGGCTTGGGATGGTGGCGCTGCAGGCGACTTCATGCCCACCCAGCATCTCCTCAGTCTCTATGTTCAGGAAGATGGCACACTTGATCCCCGTTTCCACAAATCGTTCATCACGGAGTGGAATGCAAACCAGGCATATGCATGGACCGAAGGCGACTGCGCCAACTATGACAAGGCAGTTACTCTTAAAGGCACACCCCTCGCCGAAGGCGACCTCGCAATCCGTATCGTCATGCCTCAGGATGCCAACTATGCTACTGAGGTTGCAAACAAAGCCAACAGTCCCTACATCCTCGTAGAGTACAAGGATGTCTATAAGGATGGCGACAAATCAATCATCATGACCAAGGGTGCCGGCGAAAACCACTACCGCTACTTCTATCCCTCGCTCAACAAGCACTGCTCATCCAACTACTTCGACGCCAACCTCAAGAAACTCCGTTTCGGCAACATGAACCTTCTCTTCGCCATGCGTATGTCGGAAGTCTACCTGATCGCTGCCGAATATGATATTCTCCTCAACGGTGGTGGCGCAGCAATGGGCTACATCAACAAGGTCCGCAACCGCGCAGGTGCTAAACAACTCGGTGGCACTGCAACAATCCGCACCGTCCTCGACGAACGTGGCCGCGAACTTTGCGGCGAGTTCACCCGCTTCTACGACCTCAAGCGTACAGGCATGCTCAAGAATGCTGATTACCTCCGCGCAACACATCCCGAACTAGCTCAGTACTTCAAACCCGAATATGCTCTCCATCCCATACCTCAGGCCTATACTGACGTTATCTCGAATGGAGCCAACTTCCAGAACCCCGGTTTCTGATAAGTCCTGCACCCCCTACCCTGCCGCCCCCGGCAGATGTAGACTAAGCTAATCGTGCGACGTGCACCCTCTCCTTGTTGGGGGTGCACGTTTAGTTATTTCTATCCCCGGGATTTCCCGTAATATGCTACAAAATCCCCAAAACAGCGTAAAAACGAGCGTAAAACGGACAAAAAGTTACCTAAACCGCTCGATTTAACAAATTTTAATATACGGGGGGGGTAAAAATCCAAATTTTATCACTAATTTTGTTCTGCAAATTTAACGTCAGAGGCATATAGCTACTATCAAAAGTAAAAGTCAACAAAAAGTTAGGTTAAAGCGTGGGGGGCAGCTGTGAAGCTCCCCCTCATTTTTTTATACCCTTTTCATCACGGAAATCTCTGTGACGTTTCCATAACGGTTTTCCGACAGCAGCAATTTTTCGGGCACGATTTTTCAGTCGTCGCGCACCCGGCATCAATTTCCAAATTCCGTCCCCAAAATTGCCTGTAATTAAAAAAAAATTCATAACTTTGTCCCCAAATTGACCGTTATGAAACGTAAATCCTATCAGGGGCTGACTTTTCGTCAGTATATAGAGAAATCGCAGATCGATGAGCGTGTCGAGGCACTCGGAGCACGCATAGCCGCCGACTATGAAGGAAAGTGTCCGTTGTTTCTCTGTGTGCTAAACGGCGCTGCGCCTTTTGCCGTCGACCTCTTCCGTGCCACAGACATCGACGCCGAGATCTCCTTCATCCGGCTCAAGAGTTACGAAGGCACTTCCACCACAGGAAAAATCAAGGAAGTGATGGGCCTGATAGACGACATCAAGGGTCGCCACGTGATTCTCGTCGAAGACATCATCGACACCGGTCGCACCATGGCGAAACTGATCGACGATCTGCGCGCAAAACAGCCCGCTTCAATCGCCATCGCCACTCTCCTCTTCAAGCCCGACGCCCTTCAGGTGAAAGTCGACCCCGACTATATCGGCTTTGAGATCCCCAAGAAATTCATCATCGGCTACGGTCTCGACATCGACGGGCTGGCACGCAATCTGAAAGACATCTACATCCTCGACGAAGAAGCCTGACCGTTCCGTCACATTTCTCTCTCCCTGACTCATCTCTCCGTATTTCCAACCGCTCTCCCACGCGTTCAACAAGCATTATCAATTCCAAATTAGATAGGTACTTAGCATTTAGAAATGTATAACATCGTGATTTTCGGCGCACCCGGATGCGGCAAAGGCACCCAGAGCGCCAAACTTATCGACCGTTACGGATTGACCCACATATCTACCGGCGAAGTGCTCCGCAAAGAGATTGCCGACGGCACCGAACTCGGTAAACTCGCCGACTCCTACATCTCCAAAGGCCATCTCATTCCCGACTCTCTCATGTGTGAGATTCTCGCCGCCAGGATTGACTCCCTCCTCCCATCTTCAAAAGGTTTCATTTTCGACGGTTTCCCCCGCACCATCACACAGGCTGAAGAACTCAAGAAAATGCTCGACAGCCGAGGTCAGCACCTTAATGCCGTTGTGGGTCTCGAAGTGCCCGACGAAGAACTCACCGAGCGTCTCATCAACCGCGGCAAGATCTCCGGACGTGCCGACGACAAATCCGAGACAATCGCCAACCGTCTTGAAGTCTATCACAACACCACCAAACCTCTGCGCGACTTCTATATCAACGAAGGTCTTTATAACCCTGTCGACGGCACCGGCGATATCGACAAGATCTTCTCGTCTATCACAAACATTATCGACCGATGAAAGATTCCGCTCCCGCGCCACGTCCGATAGACTCACTGTCATATAACGAGGCTCTCGATGAACTCGAGGAAATCCTCCGTCTGATGCAGAGCGACCGGTGTGACATCGACTCACTGGCCGCCTATACCTCCCGGGCCACAGAACTTCTCGCCGCCTGCCGCTCACGCCTCACCGCCACCGAGAAAGAACTCGCGGAGATCCTCAAGCCTCTCCAGCAAGCCCAATCCTGACAATATCATCCTTAACCCGTATCTATAATGAAATCCCTTCTCCCGGCAGCAGCCGGAATTTCCCTCATCATCGCAGCCATGACAGCATGCTCGCATAATTCGGCTGAACATCTCGCCAGCCTGAATAAAGATTATATCGACACGACGGTGGCTCCGGGCGCCGACTTCTACACCCATGTCAACAAGGGATGGATGGAAGCACACCCGCTCACCGATGAATTTGCCCGTTACGGCCAGTTCAACATCCTCAACGACTCTTCCGAAGAGCGCGTCAAGAACCTCGTGCAGCATCTGGGCGAGTCGAATCCCGAGCCGGGCACCGTGGCCCACAAAGTGTGGACCGTCTATTCGCAGGCCATGGACACTGCACGCCGCAATGCCGAAGGCGCTGCTCCTATTCAGGCCGATCTCGCACGCATCGAGTCAACTCCCTCCGACTCCATGACCGATCTCTTCCTCTGGATGCACGGCAACTATGCCAGCCCCCTTTTCGGCGCAGGCCCGATGGAAAGTTTCGCCAACTCCGATGAATATGCCATGTATATCAGCGGCGGCGGTATGGGTCTCGGCGACCGCGACTACTATCTCGCCGACGACGAGCGCAACACTGCCGTCCGCAACGCCTACAAGACCCTCATCAAAACCCAGATGCAGAACGCAGGTCTCTCCGAAGCCGATGCCGACCGCATCACCGCCAACGTCATGAAGATCGAGACCTCGCTCGCTCAGGAAGCCCTCACCCGCGAGGAGAGCCGCAACATCGTGGCGATGAACAACCCCTACTCTTTCGCCGATCTCAAAAAGTCCTATCCCTCCATTCCCTGGGACCGCTTCTTCATCGAGACCATGGGTATCGAGTCGCCCGACACGGTGATCGTCACCGAGCCCAAGTCGGTCGCCCGTGCCAACCAGCTCTTCTCTTCGCTCTCCGAGCGCGAACTCAAGGACTACTATCTCTGGAAGTATGTCAATCAGGCCTCCTCTGCCCTCTCCGACAACTTCACCCAGGCCAATTTCGAATTCGCTAAGGTCATGAGCGGCGTCAAGGAACTCCGTCCTCTGTGGAAACGTGCGCTCGGCGCTACCGAAGGTGCTCTCGGCGAGGCAATCGGCGAACTCTACGTCGAGAAATACTTCCCCGCATCCTCCAAGGAGTACATGGTGGGCCTCGTTGAGAACCTCCGCACAGCACTCGGACAGCACATCGACTCCCTCCAGTGGATGAGCCCCGAGACCAAGGCCAAGGCACGCGAGAAACTCGCCGCCTTCACCGTCAAGATCGGCTATCCCGACAAGTGGAAAGACTATTCCACAATGGAGATCGATCCCGCTCTCTCCTACTACGAGAACATGCACAACGTCTCCATGTGGCATCAGGCAGACATCTATTCGAAGTGGGGCAAACCTGTCGACAAAACCGAATGGGGCATGACTCCCCAGACCGTCAACGCCTACTACAACCCCATGGCAAACGAGATCGTCTTCCCCGCCGGTATCCTTCAGGCTCCCTTCTTCGACCCCAATGCTTCAGATGCTGAAAACTACGGTGGTATCGGCGTAGTGATCGGCCATGAGATGACCCACGGTTTCGACGACCAGGGCCGTAACTTCGACGCCAAGGGCAACATGACCGACTGGTGGACCCAGGAGGATGCCGACAAGTTCAACCAACTCGCCCAAGGTCTTGTCAAGCAGTTCGACGAAGTGGAAGTGCTCCCCGGCCTCCACGCAAACGGCAGTTACACTCTCGGCGAGAACATTGCCGACCAGGGTGGTCTGCGCGTAGCGATGACCGCTTTCCTCAACTCTCAGAAGGCAAAGGGTGTCGACATCAACTCCGAGGATGCCAAGATCGACGGCTTCACCCCCGCTCAGGTATTCTATATGAACTATGCCAACCTCTGGGCAGGAAATATCCGCGACGAGGAGATCCAGTCACTCACCACAGGCGATGTCCACTCGCTCGGCCGCAACCGCGTGAATGTCACCCTGCGCAACATCGCACCCTTCTTCGAGGCATTCTCGATCAGCGAAGGCCAGCCGATGTTCCGCCCCGAGGCTGAGCGCGTCATCATCTGGTAAGAAAATACTCCCGCACTATCTTTAAAAAAGAGCCCTCCGGGGCTCTTTTTTATTATGCGGACCCTATCACATTGTGGAAAAATTGCTAATTTTGCAGAAAAGCACTCATCATGATAAAAAATCTTCTGTTCGATCTGGGCGGTGTGATCATGGATCTCGACCGCGACCGTTGTGTAAGGGCATTCGAGGAACTCGGCATGACCGATGCCGACGATTTTCTCGGGGTCTATGGCCAGAAGGGTGATTTTCTTGCTCTCGAGCGGGGCGATATCACTCCACAGGAGTTCCGCGACCGGCTGAAACCTCATTTCCGTCCGGGAGTGACCGACGAGATGATCGACCAAGCCTTCTGCCGCTTCCTGATCGGCATACCGCGTCACCGCCTCGAAGCGCTCCGCCAACTCCGCGGGAAGTATGGCATCTATCTCCTCTCCAACACCAACGCCATCATGTGGAACTCGATGATCGCCGAACAGTTCCGGCAGGAAGGTCTTGAGATGAAAGATTATTTCGACGGAATAGTGGCAAGTTTTGAGGCACATTGCTACAAACCTGATGCCGAGATATTCGAATATACCGCGCGCCACTGCGATATCCTTCCCGAGGAGACACTTTTCCTCGACGATTCAGAGTCAAACTGCGAGGCGGCGCGCCGCTGCGGTTATCAGGCGGTCCATGTCGCACCAGGCACGGAATTCATCAATCTGATACCGGAGAAATGAATCTCATCACCACTCCCGATTCCTCACGGCCGCGCATAGCGGCTGTCGGCATGTATGACGGTGTCCACACCGGCCATCGCTATCTGCTCGACATTCTAAAACTCGAGGGCCGCTACCGTTCGCTCACCCCGGCGGCAGTCACCTTCTCCCATCATCCGCTGACTGTGGTGAGTCCGGCCGATGCACCCGCACTCCTCTCGGCACTCCCCGACCGTGTCAGCCTCATCGGAGCCGAGGGAATTGACGATGTGATCCTGTTAAGTTTCACAGAAGACCTGCGCAATCTGTCGGCCGAGGAGTTCATCAGACTTCTGCATGACAAATTTGGGGTCAGAGCGCTCGTCGTAGGCTTTGACAACCGCCTGGGGCATGATCGGGTCAGTTCAGTGGAAAAACTGCGTGAAATCGGCTCTAAAACGGGTGTAGAAGTAATCGGAGCATCCGAGCACCGTCCGTCATATACAAAATCAGGAGTAAATTCGTCGGCCATACGCCGCGCCCTTCACGAAGGTCATCCCGAAGAGGCTGCCCGAATGCTCGGACGTCCATATGCGATTGAAGGAAAAGTGGTGAGAGGCAACCACATCGGATCAGGCCTCGGTTTCCCCACCGCCAACATAGCACCGGCTGACAACAAACTGCTCATACCGCTCAAGGGTGCCTATGCCGCGTTCGTGACCACTCCCGATGGCGTGCGCCGTCCCGCAATGGTCAACATCGGCTACCGTCCCACCGTGGCCGCCACTTTCCCCGGAGCGGAACATTCGCCGGGTACACTCTCGATCGAAGCCCATATCATAGACTTCAGCGGATATCTGTATGACGACCAGGTAAAGGTGGAATTAATCTCCTATCTCCGGCCCGAACAACGGTTCGAGTCGCCCCAACGTCTGCGTGCACAACTTGAAACCGATCTCCGCAACACGCGACGCATACTCAGCGACGCCGGGCTGAAGCGGCAAGCATCCGGTGACCGATGCGGCAAAACAGACACCGTTTAGGCTCGCAGTACATGCGGCGAAGATGTATGAGCGCCTGCGACGTGAAAGCATCGCGGCTCTTCAGTCCCGCCTTACCGAACAGATCGGTGATCACATTCTTCTCTGACGGAAGGCTCTGAAGCATATCCACGGCACGTTCGATCGAACGGTCGTCACCCCGTTTGATCCCGTAAGCCACCATCAGGGGTACCACCACATTTATCACCATTCCGTAAGCCGAGGGTTTGCCCATGGCTGTGATTTCAGTGGCCGTCCGCGATCCGAACGTATAGTGGAATGCCCAGTAACCGCTGACGGGCCGGCAGAACCATCCGACAATCTCCTCGACATCCGTCGTCGACAACAGTCGCGAGGCGAAACGGGAATCCTCGCACACAAACTGAGCCAGACGCGCTATGCGGCGGTAAGGAAATCCCTGCGGACGCATGCCCGACATTTTCCAGCCGAGAGGCTGCAGGGGACGCAATCCGAACTTTGCCGCATGGAAAGCATGCTCGCGCCGGAGCGTGACGACATAAGGATCGTCAGACGGCGCATGGTCGAGAAGACCCGCCTGGCCGAACATCAGAGCCTCTATCACGGTAGGATCGTCGGCATGTTTGCGCAGTATGCTCAAAGGCAACGAACGCGCCAGACGCTCCATAGGCTCGGCATTGGTGCCGAATCCGAGAGCACGGGCAAGTGTCACATAAATCACCTCCTCCCAGTTTCCCGAATACTCCTCGAGGAGTTCGAGCATACGGTCAGCCTTGAAATAGGCACGCTCGTAGGCAAGCGCACCCACCCAGTCGGTGAGATGGATCGAAGGGAGCGAGGCGATCCAGTCGCGGCACGGGAGATCGGAGGCGGCACGGTCGGTGAGCGCCGCATAGGAACGGTGGAAATCCTTCTCACATCTCATCACCATCTGGGGGATCACCTCGCCGTTGCGCCGCGCTATGGAGGCGTCGTCGTTGTCGACCACATGGAGCACGACAGAGTCATAGGCAGGATCGGAATCGTGATGATGGCGGTGCCAGTCGGAAGCACGGACATGTATCTCGACATCACCGGCCCATATGTGACCGCCGATCTCAACCTTGGCATTGAAAAAATCGGGACCGGAGGCCGTGTTAAGCAGGCCGGGGTCGATGATGACCACGCGCCGACCGTCGGTAGTGTGCAGATCGTTCTGCACCAACAGACGGTGTTGCCACACATATTGCATGAGCCTCTCCATGAGCCCGGATTTCTAAAGCGGAAAAATGCCGGGTCAGAGATCGTTGACGATACGGTTGAAGGCTATCATCTTGATAGCGGCCTCGGCGGCCTCGGCACCTTTATTACCGACAATACCGCCGGCACGGTCGAGAGCCTGCTGTTCATTTTCGACGGTCAGCACACCGAAGATGACAGGTATATCGCAGTCGGCATTGAGGGCGGTCATTCCCTGGGTGACACTCTGGCAGACATAGTCGAAGTGGGGAGTGTCGCCGCGGATCACGACACCGATCACAATGACAGCATCGAACTGCTCGGTCTCGATGAGTTGGGAGGCGGCGAATGTAAGTTCGATCGTGCCGGGGACGTGACAGAGATAGATGTCATCCTCCTTGAAACCGTTGTCACGGAGGACTGCGACGGCGCCGTCGGCGAGCGCTCCGGTGATATGACCGTTCCATTCGGCAGCCACGATGGCCACGCGGGCATCCTTCACTTCAGGAAGAGGCATGGTGGGAGTATGTTGCGACATAGCAATTTTTATTCTGAGTGGTTAAGATTTCGGGAATATCTTGTGCCAGATCGACAGGATGTCGAACGTGCGGCTTTTGTCGTGAAAGAGAGCGCTGACAATGCGGCGGTGCTCGTCGGCGGCTCCGAGGCGGGTGGCCTTGTGGAGCATCGTGTTGAGAAGATGCACACCTTTGTCGCGCATAGCGGCGACATGGAGCATGGCCTCACCGAGAGCGATCGAAAGTCTCAACTGCTCGAGCGAGAACTCGTCGGGCTCGAGACGTGTCAGATATTTCAGTGAGCGGGTGAAATACTGCATGGCTTCGCGATGACGCCCCATTCTTGCGAGGGTTTCACCTTCGGCGGCAAGAGATCGTGTGAGCCGCCAGGCTGCATCAGGCGACCCCTGCTCTATCATCTGCTGGAGATACCGTGTCGTGTCGGCCTGATAACGCGAAAGGAGTTCGGTCTGAGCCGTGCGGTCGCGATAGATTGCGGTCGCCTTGTCGAGAGCCATCGTGTGGGCGCTTCCGAAACGGTCAGGACTTGTGCGCGCGAGGCGTTCGAACACTTTGAGAGCCTTCTCGATGCTACGCTCGGCCTGACGGAACTCGCCGCGAAGGGCATGCAGCGATGCAATGTCGTAGAGCAGCGATCCGAGGATCACCATAAAGGGATAATCCTTGCGCCGCGGCTCGAGAGCAAGGAGATTAAGGGCTCCGGCAGCGGTCACGGCGGCATTCAGATAGTCGGCATTTTCAATCTGAATGGCTGTCAGCATCTGCAGCAGCAGTGCACGAAGATTGACCGCGGCGCGGGTTTCGGAAATGGATGCGTCAGCGGCTGCGACCGATTCCAAAGCCTTCAGGCGCCCGACAGCCCCCGGACGCGAAGCCTCACGCCTTAACAAAGTCACCAGAGTGTCGAAGTCTGCGGCAACAAGATCGTGAAGGTGATAGATATCAGTGGCTATAGCGGGACCTGCCGGGGAACGGGCGGGAAGGAATTCCTCGGCAAGTGTCGTGAGCGAAGGTGAGACTGTATTGTCGGCTGATTCGGACATTTCAGCAGCCAGGTAACTCAGACAGTACCTGCAATTTCAGAATGAGCGGTTTCGTTGGCCTTGTTCATGATCTCATCAGGATCGCGCATACCTTCGACGAGAGCGCGTGTCGTGCCGGCGAGCACACCTGCACACCACTCGAGACGCGAATTGGTGGTCGGGTGGCACTCTTTGGTCCAGGAAGCGTCGCCATCGAAGAAATGAAGTTTCTTTTCCTGATAGTTGGTGACGAGCAGACGGCGGCAATAGAAGAGGATATGGTCGCGGAAGGCGACGCCGGTATCCTCGCCGGGGAAGATAGCGGCGATATCGTCGACTCCGGAGACGATGAGATCGGCCATCTCGAGGCATTCGAATTCGGCTGGCATCACACGGGTGATCCTGGGCACGCGCGAAGGCTCGAAATAGGGCACATAGACTAGATATGCTTTCCTGTTCTTGGCATATTTGAGCAGATCGAGGAGGGCACCGTGATTGCGCTCGTCGATTGCCATATATCCACCGTAGACCACCACGTCACCCTCCTCGAACTTCGGCCAGATGGGATTGACCGGTTCGGCAGGATAGGAAGTGTGGACGATAGGTTTGGCATCCTCACGTTCGGAATGGCCGACCGTGACGGCTGTTGCACCTTCGGTGTAACGGTCGACCGACTTTGTATCGACTCCGTTCTTATTGAGATAATCCACTATGAAATCGCCGACGACATCAGCGGCGGCCTCGCCTACAAAAAATGTTTCGACACCCATCATGCCGTCGAGCACGGCAGCAAGCACGAGACGGTCGCCCACACGGAGATCGGCTTTGCCTTTAGTGGTCAGACCGACCGTCAGCGACAATTCACCCAAAAAATAGACTTTATTCATAGCGGAAATTCAGTTTAACAGGTAAGTATTCTTCAAAATCAATGATCTGAAAAGAAGTGATAAAAATCTCTTTTCAAATAAGTAACATCCGTGGGGAGAGTTGGTTCAAAAGAGGATGCCGACGGGTGTCGGGCCGACCACAA
Organism: uncultured Muribaculaceae bacterium; assembly: GCA_947173755.1. GTDB lineage: Bacteria > Bacteroidota > Bacteroidia > Bacteroidales > Muribaculaceae > Duncaniella. The sequence goes on along the minus strand of CAMWGM010000001.1, from coordinate 10,371 downwards.
AATTAAAAATTTTCCCCGAGTTTTCCAAAAAAATTGAAACTTGCGGAAAAGTTGAACTTTTCGTCAGAAAGTTTGTTTACATGGTACGTGCGGGCACACGCGACGCATCGTCTCATAAAGACATAAAACCGATTTTTATCCCTCCCGAAATCCAAAAAATCAATTCCATATTTCTATGAACTATCTAACTGACGAAAAACTCGTGATTGTCGGTGCTGCCGGAATGATCGGCAGCAACATGGCCCAGACCGCTATCATGATGGGTCTGACTCCCAACATCTGCCTCTACGATCCCTATGGTCCCGCTCTCGAAGGTGTGGCCGAGGAATTGCTTCACTGCGGCTTCGAAGGACTCAATCTCACCTTCACCACCGATGTGGCTGAAGCACTCAAGGATGCCAAATATATCGTCAACTCAGGTGGTGCCGCCCGTAAGGCCGGAATGACCCGCGAGGATCTTCTGAAAGGCAATGCCGCCATCGCCGAAGAGTTCGGCAAGAACGTCAAGAAATATTGCCCCGATGTGAAGCACATCGTGGTGATCTTCAATCCTGCCGATATCACCGGTCTGATCACACTGCTCTATGCAGGTGTCAAGCCTTCGTGTGTCAGCACCCTCGCCGCGCTCGACTCCACCCGTCTGCGCGCCGAACTCTCGAAATATCTCAAGGTTTCGCCCGACGCAGTGGTCAACACCCGCACCTACGGCGGCCATGGCGAGCAGATGGCAGTATTCGCCTCCACCGCTACCGTCGACGGCAAACCCCTCACCGAAATCATCGGCACTGAGACACTACCCGAAAAAGACTGGGAAGACCTCAAGGTGCGCGTGATCCAGGGTGGCAAGAACATCATCGATCTCCGTGGCCGTTCGTCGTTCCAGAGCCCGGCATACGTCTCGATCGAGATGATCGCAGCCGCTATGGGTGGCAAGCCTTTCCGCTGGCCTGCCGGCGCATATGTCAACAACTCGAAATTCTCCCACATCATGATGGCCACCGAGACTTCGATCTCGAAGGATGGTGTCAAGGTGACCCCCATCAAGGGCACACCCGCCGAAATGGCCGAACTCGAGAAGAGTTACGAGCATCTCTGCGCACTTCGTGACGAAGTGATCGCAATGGGTGTGATGCCCCCGATCGCCGAGTGGAGCAAACTCAATCCCTATCTTGACGAGAAGACTGCCGAATAAGCAGACTGAACTACCGGACTTCATTCAATCGCAGGCGGACAAAAAATAAAAAAAGCGTTCGCCTGCGATTAATTTTGTTCCGATTTTCCAGGCTGCAGGCGCAGACAGACTAACCGAACCTCAAATCAACCGCAGGCGAAAAAAATAAAAACGACTCACCGGCAATTAATTCTATTTCAGTTATTCCATGCTGCAGGGCAGACAGATGAACTGATTTGTTGAATCAACCGCAAGCGAAAAAAATAAAAACGGCTCGCTTGCGGTTGATTGTATTTCAGTTTATTTGCTGCAAGGTTATTCTGCAGGTCTTCAGCAAAAAAGGGATCAGAGGTCCTCCTCGATGGCGAAATCGTCGGGGAGAGGGAGAGAACCGTCGCTGAATGCGTTGTCGTCGGCTATATCAGCGATATCGGCATCGGTAGGTTCGGCAGATGCGATGCTACCCTTGCGGAAAGTGGCTTTGGCCGGCTGAGGCGAGGCACCCGAGTTTTTCGACTGGAGAGCCTCCATGATCTTTGCCTCGATCTCCTCGGCAAGTTCGGGATTGTCCTGGACGGCACGTTTGGCAGCGTCGCGGCCCTGGGCAAGTTTCTGTCCGTTGTAACTGAACCATGAGCCTGACTTCTGGATAATGCCGTTGGCTACGCCGAGATCGATGATCTCGCCGCTACGGGAGATGCCTTCGCCAAACATGATGTCGAATTCGGCACGCTTGAAGGGGGGAGCAACCTTATTCTTTACAACTTTCACTTTGGTGAGACGGCCATAGACATCCTCGCCGTCCTTGATGGTGGTGGAAGGACGTATGTCGATGCGAACCGAAGCATAGAACTTGAGGGCGTTGCCGCCGGTGGTAGTCTCCGACGGACCGAACATCACGCCGATTTTCTCGCGCAACTGGTTGATGAAGATACATGTGGTGTTGGTGCGTGAGATGGTTCCGGTAAGTTTACGCATGGCCTGTGACATCAGACGGGCCTGAACGCCGACATTCTTGTCGCCCATATCGCCGTCGATCTCACTCTTGGGAGTAAGTGCGGCCACAGAGTCAATCACAAGAATATCAATTGCCGACGAACGTATCAGTTGCTCGGCAATCTCGAGGGCCTGCTCGCCATTGTCAGGCTGCGAGATCAGGAGATTGTTGACGTCGACACCGAGTTTTTCAGCATAGAAGCGGTCGAAAGCATGCTCGGCGTCGATGATGGCGGCAATACCTCCGGCTTTCTGAGCCTCGGCGATGGCGTGGATAGCAAGAGTGGTCTTACCCGAAGATTCGGGACCGAAAATCTCGATGATACGGCCTCGCGGGTAGCCTCCGACGCCAAGCGCATAGTTGAGACCGATGGAGCCTGAGGGAATCACATCGACATCCTCAACGCTCTCGTCGCCAAGTTTCATGATGGCGCCGCGACCGTAGTTTTTTTCTATATTGCCCATAGCCTGACTGAGAGCAGCGAGTTTTGCAGCCTTCGGATCATTGACTATAGACTTTGCGGTTTCTTTCTTTGCCATTTTAATATATAGTTTTTTGTTTTCTGATACAAAGATACGACATAATATGAGCAAATTTCATGCCCATATTATTTAAAATTAATTAAAATAATAATCCTGCATTATTTTTGTCGCATTATCAACCACAAACTTAACAAAAAACTCCGAGACATCATTAATCCCGGAGTCGAATTATCCATAAAGAGTGTTAAAATCCCGAACGAGTGAACCAATCGCTTCCAGCAAATGTTATATAAGTAAATTGCAAAATTACTTTTTCCATTGCAAGAAATGTGATAATGATTGGTTTATTATCTAAGCGCGAAGTTGATGAGATATCACCTTCGCGCTTAGCAGTATATGGCAATTCAGAATTGGGGTCAATATGACATATTGCCAAATTGATTTTAAAAATTATTTCCTGTGGCTGAGCATGTAGAGGGCGATCTGGACAGCATTGAGGGCGGCGCCCTTCTTGATCTGATCGCCAACGAGCCAGAATGTCAGGCCACGGGTGTTGGAAATATCCTTGCGGATGCGGCCGATGAAGACAGGATCGGTTCCGGCGGCATCGAGAGGCATGGGATATTTCTTTTCGGCAGGATTGTCGATCACCACGAGCCCCTCGGCTCCGGCGAATGCCTTGCGCACCTCATCAAGATCGAGAGGTTCTTCCGTCTCTACCCAGACGGCCTCGGAATGGGCACGCATCACGGGGACGCGCACGCAGGTGGCCGAGACTTCGATAGAGTCAGAGTGCATGATCTTGCGGGTCTCGTTGAACATCTTCATCTCCTCCTTGGTATAATCGTTGTCAGTAAAGACATCGATGTGAGGAATGACATTATAGGCCAACTGATAAGCGAATTTCTCGACCTTGGGTTCCTCGCCACGGGTCAGGGCTCCGTACTGCTCCACAAGTTCATCCATAGCCGAGGCACCTGCGCCTGAAGCCGACTGATAGGAGGCCACATGGACGCGACGGATGGGTGAGAGGTCGTTGACAGGCTTGAGAGCCACGACCATGATGATGGTGGTGCAGTTAGGGTTGGCAATGATGCCTCGGGGAGCCTTGAAAGCATCGTCGCCATTTACTTCGGGCACTACAAGGGGCACATCGGGATCCATGCGGAAAGCCGAGGAATTGTCGATCATCACCGCTCCGTGGGCTGTGATGGTATCGGCATATTTGCGTGAAACACCGGCACCGGCCGACACAAAAGCGAAATCGACCCCTTTGAAATCGTCGGCATTCTCGGTGAGTTCCTTAACAGTGTATTCTCTGTCGCGGAATTTATATGTGCGGCCTGCCGAACGGGCAGACCCGAAAAGGAGGAGATCGTCTACGGGAAAATTCTGCTCGTCGAGCACACGGAGAAACTCCTGACCGACGGCACCACTGACTCCGACTATTGCAACTTTCATTTTTATTAGGAGACTGTATTTTTGCTTGTTCTTATTCTTAATTCTTACTACTGATACATTTTTTCTATCTCGTCGGCGAAATGGTCGGCAACCACACGGCGCTTCACCTTGAGGGTATTGGTGAGTTCGCCACGATCCATCGAAAACTCGCGCGGCAGAAGAGTGAATTTCTTGATTTTCTCATATCCTGCCATACCTTCCTGAAGTTTTGCGAGGCGCTTCTCGATGAGTTCATGGATGCGGGGAGACGAGAGCAACTGCGCGGGATCGTCATAAGCAATTCCTTCCTTGTCGGCAAGAGCCTTGAGCATCTCCATGTTTGGCACGATGAGCGCCGAAACGAATTTGCGGGAGTCGCCTATCACCGCTATCTGTTCGAAGAGCGGATCGATGCCTATGCGGGTCTCTATCATCTGTGGAGCGACATATTTGCCGTTGGATGTCTTGAAGAGATCCTTGATGCGGTCGGTGATGAAGAGGGCACCGTTGTGGTCGATATATCCGGCATCGCCCGTGCGGAACCATCCGTCGGCGGTGAAAGCCTCGGCTGTTGCTTCGGGTTTGTTGTAGTAGCCTCTCATGACTGTGGGACTCTTGACCTGAATCTCGCTGTTGTCGCCGATGCGCACTTCAACCTCGGGAAGGGGAGTTCCGACCGAACCGACCTCATAATCCTTCACGGGGAAGCAGGTCACTGTGGCCGTGGTCTCCGAAAGGCCGTAGCCCACCATAATGAAGAGGCCGCACGAGTGGAAGAAATCCACGAGTTCGGAAGAGACGGGGGCACCGGCGGTCGGGAAGATGTTGGGATGATCGAAACCTATGGCACCGCGCAGACGTGCGAAGATGTTGCGGTCGAAGAACTGATAGCGCATCTCGAGCCAGCGCGGTACGGGGAGACCGAGCCGCTTGTAATGGAGATTGCGGCGCCGGCCTGCCTTGAGAGCCATCTTAACCATCTGACGCTGCAGGAAACCCATCTCGGCTATCTTCTCGTGGACTCCGGCATAGACTTTCTCCCAGAAGCGGGGGACGGCACACATCAGGGTGGGACGCACCTGCTTTATGGTGTCCTGGATGGAACGCGGATCACGGTTGACAGACACCTTTATGCCGATCATCATGCACACATAGGTGAAGCCTTTCTCGAAGATGTGACTCAGGGGGAGGAACGCCATCGACGAGTCGGCAGGGGTGAGCATCGTGAGTCGCTCGGAGTGGATCCAAAGAGCCTGATCATAATTGGCGTGAGTCAGAATAGCACCTTTAGGTTCACCTGTCGTGCCCGAAGTGTAGACCAGCGTGGCGATGTCGGTCGGGACCGCTCCGGCAGTGCGGCTGTCTACCTCAGCGAAAAATTCCTCTTTTCCGAGAGCGAGAAAATCGTTCCACAGCAGGGTAGAGGTATCTCCTTCCTCGAGTTCTATCGACTTGATAACCACCAGTTGACGGAGCGACGGACAGTTTTTCATAGCACGACGGCCGATCTCATACTGCGTGCGGTTGCCGGCCACTAGCACTGAGGCGGAGCAATCGTTGACTATATATTCCACCTGTTCCTGCGAACTTGTGGCATAGATGCTGACCGAGACGGCACGCGAGGCGTAGCATCCGAAATCGGTGACGAGACACTCGGGACGATTGGCGGAGAAAGTGGCCACACATCCTCCCGGCTTGACACCGAGAGCTATCAAAGCAGCGGCGGCACGCTTTACATCGTCTGCAAAACTTCGCCATATTATATCATACCATCTGTCATTATCATCCTGACCTGCGAGGGCGGGACTGTCGGGCCGGACAGCCACCTGCATCGAAGGAAGATGGGTGAGCAGACAATCAGTTTTTTTCATATCAGGCCTCCGACCGCTGATTAGGAGCGGCCGAACATTCGGCAAAGGTAGGGACTTTTGTCGGCTTATCTGATATGGATGACTGAAAAAGAGGTCACTATTTAACATTTAGTGTGAAACTGCACACGGGTGTTAACAATTTTTTTAATGTATATAAAAAAAGTAGATATAAGCGATTGGCAATTATGGAAATTTTTCACTAATTTTGTCCTGATAAACCAACTCATTATTTAAGGTAAAAACTATATTGTTTATGTCAAAAGTTACAGTTGTAGGCGCCGGTAACGTAGGTGCCACCTGCGCCAATGTGCTCGTCACCGAAGGCATAGCCGACGAGGTCGTCCTGCTCGACATCAAGGAAGGTGTGTCGGAAGGCAAGGCGATGGACATCATGCAGACTGCCAATATTCTCAATCTCAACACGGTGCTTCGCGGTGTCACCAACGACTATTCGGCAACCGCAGGATCTGACGTAGTCATCATCACTTCCGGCATTCCCCGCAAGCCGGGCATGACACGTGAGGAACTGATCGGTGTCAATGCCGGTATCGTCAAGAGCGTGACCTCACAGGTGCTCGCCGCATCGCCCGACGCAATCATCATCTGCATCTCCAACCCGATGGACACCATGACCTATCTGATCCACAAGACCAGCGGTCTGCCCAAAAACCGTATCATCGGCATGGGCGGTGCCCTCGACTCAGCCCGTTTCAAATATTTCCTCTCGCAGGCACTCGGCGCAAACGCCACCGAGGTCGAAGGCATCGTGATCGGCGGTCACGGCGACACCACCATGATCCCTCTGACCCGCTATGCAGCCTATCGGGGCGTGCCCGCATCGCAGTATCTCTCAACAGAAACTCTGGCCAAGGTAGCCGCCGACACAATGGTAGGAGGCGCCACGCTGACCAAACTCCTCGGCACCTCGGCATGGTATGCTCCCGGTGCGGCAGGCGCACAGGTGGCCAAGGCTATCCTTCACAACGAGAAGAAACTCATCTCATGCTCGGCACTTCTCGACGGCGAGTATGGCCAGAGCGATCTCTGCATCGGCGTGCCCTGTATCCTCGGAAAGAACGGCATCGAGAAGATCGTAGAGTTTGAACTCGACGAAACCGAAAAGGCTCTCTTCGAGAAGAGCGCCGCCGCTGTCAAGGCTACCAACGCCGCTCTCGCAACCGCTCTCTGATTATAGTTACCTAATAAAGACAGTTTATCCCCGCACTGATCGACCTGATCGGTGCGGGGATAAATAGTATTATACCGGAAAGGAGTCTCAGCCTACCACGATATTGACGATCTTGTTGGGCACGACGATGATCTTTCTGACGGTCTTCCCTTCGAGCCACTTGGCCGACTGGGAATCGGCGAGCGCGAGACGCTCCACCTCATCCTTGGGAGTATCGGCGGGAACCTGCATGTTGAAACGCGCCTTGCCATTGAACGAGACGGCATAGTTGACGGTGGATTCCTTGAGATAGTCCTCGTTCCATTCGGGCCAGACGGCGTCGCAGACGCTTGTGTCGTGACCGAGGGCAGTGTGCCACAGTTCTTCGGCCACATGAGGAGCAAACGGGGCGAGAAGCACTACCAGATCGCTCAGCACGGAGGCTGAATGACACTTGAGACGAGTCAGTTCATTGACGCAGATCATGAAGGCTGCGACAGAGGTATTGTAACTGAAGGTCTCGATGTCGCCGGTCACTTTCTTGATGAGGTTGTGGATGGCCTTGAGAGCCTCGGCCGACGGCTTGGAATCGTCGACGAGACAGGCATCACCTTTATAGAAGAGCGCCCAGAGTTTCTTGATGAAACGGTTGACGCCGTCGATGCCGTTGGTATCCCAGGGTTTCGACTGCTCGAGCGGCCCGAGGAACATCTCGTAGAGGCGCAGTGTGTCGGCTCCGTAACGCTCGACGATGTCGTCGGGATTTACCACATTGAACATCGACTTAGACATCTTCTCTACGGCCCAGCCACATATATACTTGCCATCCTCGAGGATGAACTCGGCGTCGGCATAGTCGGGACGCCAGGCGCGGAAGGCATCGAGATCGAGCTGGTCGTTGCTGACGATGTTGACATCGACGTGGATAGGAGTGGTCTCATACTGATCCTTGAGGCCGTGGGAAACGAATGTGTTTGTCCCGACGATGCGGTAGACGAAGTTACTGCGGCCCTGGATCATGCCCTGGTTGATGAGTTTGCGGAAAGGCTCATCCTCGCAGACGTAGCCGAGGTCATAGAGGAACTTGTTCCAGAAGCGTGAGTAAATCAGGTGGCCGGTGGCATGCTCGGTGCCGCCGATATAGAGGTCGACGTTTCGCCAGTATTCATCGGCTTCCCGGCTGACGAGAGCATCGGGGTTGTGCGGATCCATGTAGCGCAGATAGTAGGCCGAAGATCCGGCGAAACCGGGCATGGTGTTGAGTTCGATAGGGTAGCCCTCCTCGGTGACCCATCCCTTGGCACGGCCAAGCGGGGGTTCGCCGCTCTCGGTGGGGAGATATTTGTCGACTTCGGGCAGGAGTACGGGCAGCTTGTCCTCGGACATCAACGTGGGGATCCCATCCTTATAATATACGGGGAAAGGTTCGCCCCAGTAACGCTGGCGGCTGAAGATGGCGTCGCGAAGACGGTAGTTGACCTTCACGCGGCCAATTCCTTTCTCCTCGATGAATTTCTTGGTGGCGGCGATGGCATCCTTAACTTCCATACCGTTGAGGTCGAGTTCGGCGGATGCGGAGTTGATCATGCGGCCGCTCTTAGCGTCGAAACTCTGCTCGCTGACGTCGGCACCCTCGATGAGAGGGATTACGGGCAGATCGAAATGACGTGCGAAGGCATAGTCGCGAGAGTCGTGAGCCGGGACAGCCATGATGGCTCCCGTGCCGTAGCCGGCGAGGACATAGTCGGAGATATAGACGGGAATTTCCTTGCCGGTCAGAGGATTGACTGCATATGAGCCTGAGAATACGCCGGAGACTTTCTTGTCGATCATGCGCTCGCGCTCGGTCTTGTGTTTGATCGAGTCGAGATAGGCGTCGACTGCCTCACGCTGTTCAGGGGTTGTCACCATATCGACGTATTCGCTCTCTGGAGCGAGCACCATGAAGGTCACGCCGAAAATTGTGTCGGCACGGGTGGTGAAGATGTCGAGCACTACGTCGGATCCGGCGATAGGAAATTTCATCTCGGCACCTTCCGAACGACCGATCCAGTTGCGCTGGGTCTCCTTGAGCGAGTCGGTCCAGTCGATGGTCTCGAGACCGTCGAGCAGACGCTGGGCGTAGGCCGACACGCGCAGACACCACTGATACATCAGTTTCTGTTCTACGGGATAGCCTCCGCGTACCGAAAGGCCTTCCGACACTTCGTCGTTGGCAAGCACGGTGCCGAGTTGGGGACACCAGTTGACCATCGTGTTGCCGAGATAGGCTATGCGGTAGTTCATCAGGGTGTCGCTCTTCTCTTTGTCGGTCATTGCGCGCCATTGTTCGGCGGTGAAGTCGAGCGGCTCGCCCTGAGCGGCATGGATGCCCTTCGAGCCTTCTTTCTCGAAGTGAGCCACGAGATCGGAGATGGGCATGGCTTTGCCGAGACGGGTGTCATAGTAACTGCCGAACATCTTCATGAAGGCCCACTGAGTCCACTTGTAGAAATCGGGATCGCATGTGCGGATCTCGCGGTCCCAGTCATAGCAGAAGCCTATCTTGTCGAGTTGCTCGCGATAGCGGGCGATGTTCTGCGAAGTGGTCTTCTCGGGGTGCTGACCTGTCTGGATGGCATACTGCTCGGCGGGGAGCCCATAGGCGTCATAACCCATCGGGTGGAGCACGTTGAACCCGCGCAGACGTTTGTAGCGCGAGTAGATGTCGGATGCTATGTAGCCTAAGGGATGACCCACATGCAGACCTGCTCCCGAGGGATAAGGGAACATGTCGAGCACATAGAATTTGGGTCGGTTCTTATCTATCTCGGTCTTGTAGACCTTTGAGTCGCGCCATTGTTTCTGCCAGCGCTTCTCGATGTCACGGTGATTATATTCCATTAATTATTATTTATGTATTATTTGGCGCTCATCTCGAGCATCCTGACTATGGGACGTCGGGCGCGGTCGATCACCGCGGCGTCGACCGTTACTTCGGGCTGCTCGTATTTCAGCGTCAGATAAAGTTTTTCCAATGAATTTAGTTTCATGTAGGCGCAGTCGTTGCAGGCGCATGTGGAGTCGGCGGGAGGAGCAGGGATGAACACCTTGTCGGGGCAGCGGCGGCGCATCTCGTGGAGGATGCCACTCTCGGTGGCGACTATGAATTCCCTGTGGTCGGACTCCTCGGCCCATTTGAGCAGCACGGCAGTGGAACATACTTTGTCGGACACCAGTCTGACAGGGGCGGGACATTCGGG